>JACDBS010000157.1 GCA_013694795.1 Chloroflexota bacterium
TCGACCGCGGCCTGGCCGGCACACTCGTTGCGCCCAGCTCGTACTTCATGAAGTCACCGCCCATGCAGATCCACGACGACATCGCCCACAACCGTGTCGAGGACTTCATCCGCGGCGACGACAACGAGACCCTCGTCGGCACCGAGAAGGTCGCACCGCGCAGGACGAAGAAGCTCTCGACGCACAGCACGAAGGCCAAGGCCAGGGCCGCCGCGGCCGAAGTGGCCTAGCGTCACCAGGGCGAAAATGCACCGATCTACCAAGCGCAGCTCGATTCAGCTGGGTTTCGCCGCTATCGATGCCGGAAGTTGTATCCACACGCAACTCTTGATCGAAACATGGTCCTCGTTGGTCGTTGGGTGCGCTCAGCGCAACACACCGCCGAGGAGCGAGCACAGCGAGCGCATGCAGCACCGTGGTCACCGATAATTCTCCTGTGATGGTTGTCACGAGACTGGTGCTTGCCGCGGGCCGCTCCTTGAGCCGATCGCCGTCGGCGCCCCAGCGGGCCGTTCCCGACCGCGGTGTCCTGCAGCCGACGGAGCGCAAGCGGGAGCTAATCACCTACTGGCTGTATCGCGCCGCGGAGCGCGTCATCAACGCGGTGCCGCGTGGGCTGGTCATGCCGGCGGCGGCGGCGGTCGGAAACCTGGCCTACGACCTCGCCGGGTCGAAGCAGCGGCTCATCCACCAGAACCTGGCCCACCCCATGGGCCTCGACGCCGACGATCGACGGGTGAAGGCCGCCGCGCGGCGCGCCTTCCGAAACTATGCCAAGTACCTCGTCGACATGATGCGCATCGGCGAGCTGACCGAGGCCCAGGGTGCGGAGCTGGTGGGCCTGGACAACGTCGAGCTGCTGAAGCAGGCACGCGCCGAGGGAAAGGGCGTCCTGCTGTGCACCGTTCACGTGGGTGGCATGGACCTCATCGGTCCGGCCATGCGGGTGCACGGCGAGGCCCTGCACGTGGTCGCCGACGACACGACCTACGGCCGCCTGTATGACCACATGGCCGCGGCGCGCGCCCGCCAGGGCATCTTCCTCATCGGCTGGCGCAACCTGCGTGGCCTCTTCCGGGCGCTGCGCGAGGAAGCCAACATGGTGCTCTTCTGTGATGGCGGCTATCGCGCCGGCGACGTGCCGGTCGAGTTCTGCGGCGAGGCAACCACCTTCCCTCTGGGTCCGGCCACGCTGGCCGCCAAGACCGGCGCGCCCATGATGCCGGTCGCCTGCCGCCGCGTCGTCGGCGACCGCTTCGTGGCCCGTGGCCTGCCGCTCGTCCACTGCGCGAGCACCGAACCGGCCGAGATTCAACGCGCCACGCAGGCCGTCGCGCACTCGCTGGCGGGGGTGATCGCCGAGGACCCGGGGCAGTGGTACATGTTCCGGCCGGTCTGGCCACAGACCGATGCGGACCGCGCGCAGGCGCGCGCCGCGCTCGCCGCGGCCCGCCGCGGCGACGACTGGACGAAAATCACGGCGTGATCCTGCGCATAGGACTCGAGATCGCCGATCGGATCGTCGCCGCACTTCCCTCGCGCCTGGCCTACGCCGTGGCGGACGTCGCCGGTGATGCCTGGCACCGGCTGGCGCCCGGCCGGCGGAGGCTCGTGGAGGCCAACCTAGCGCGCGTGTGCGCGGCGACCGGACGCCCGACGCGGGGCCAGCCCTTCACGGCGCTCGTCCGCTCCGCGTTCCGTAACCACGCCCGCTACTACGTCGAGCTGCTGCGCACGCCGCACTACCGCCCTGACCGCATCCACGAGATGGTGGAGGTTCCCGAATGGGACGAGATCGGTGCCGCGATCGCCGTCAGGCCAACGATCCTCGTCAGCTCGCATCTCGGCAACTTCGAGCCGTTCGGCGTTTACCTGGCAGCGCGGGGGATTCGCGCGCTGTCACCCATCGAGGAGATCGAGCCCCGAGCCCTGTTCGACTTCCTGTCCGCCCGCCGGGGAGGCGGCGCCGTGGAGCTTGTTCCGCTCAGCGGGGCGGCCAAGCCGATGCGCCGCCGCCTGCGCGAGGGCGGCGTGGTGGGCATCATCGGGGATCGCGCGCTCCCCGGCGGCGCCACGCACCCGGTGGCGATGTTCGGCCATGCCACCACCATCCCGATGGGACCCGCCACGCTGGCGGTCATGCATGGCGCCACGGTGGTCATCGGTCGCTGCCTGCGCATCGGTCCGGACCGGTTCCGGGCCGAGGGCCAACGGATGGAGATGCCCAACTCCGGCGACCGCGGAGCCGATAGCGCCACGCTGGCGGAGCGCATGGCGGCGCGCTTCGAGCGCGACATCGGTGAGGCGCCCGAGCAGTGGTGGGGCGCTTTTCAGCCGTACTGGCCGGACCTGACCTCGTGACCCGCGCCGGTGGCCGGCTGGGCAAGGCGGACATGCATCTTCACACGCTGTACTCGGACGGCACCGCATCGGTCCAGGAGCTGCTGGACCACGTCGAGCAGCGCACCGATCTGGACCTCATTGCCGTGACCGATCACGAGCGGATCGACGGGGCCGTGCGTGCGCGCGAACTGCATGCCGCGGGTGAGTACTCGTTCGAGCTTGTGCTTGGCGAGGAGGTCACGACCCGTCGCGGACACGTCCTGGCGCTCTTCATCAGCGAGCGCATCCCGGCGCTGCGCCCCCTGCCCGAGACCCTCGAGCGCATCCACGACCAGGGCGGCATCGCCATCGCGGCGCATCCCATGGCCCCGCTCACGCCATCACTGGGCACGCGCTCGCTCCTGGCTGCGCAGAGCGCCACGGACGCGCACCACCGTCTGGACGCCATCGAGCTCATGAACCCGTCGGCAGCCGGTCGCGGTCGGCGAGGGGAACGCGAACGCCTCAACCGTGAGGTCCTGCACCTGGGGGCGGTGGGAAACTCGGACGCCCACGTGCTCGATGGGGTGGGGACGGCATGGACCTGGTTTCCGGGGGCATCGGCCGCGGACTACCGTGCTGCCATCGAGGAGCGCACGACGCGTCCCGACGGTCGGTATTGGAGCAACCTCCACAATCTCGACGTCTATCGGCAGCAGCTCATCGCCAAGGCGAGGCACCTGCGCCATACTCTGCGGCCAACGGGAGAGTGGCGGTGACAAGGGCGTCATTGGTCGACGCCCCTCGCGAGGGGCGTGGCCCGCTCAAGATCGGCATCGTGAGCCCGTACGGGTATCCGCACCCCGGCGGGGTCAACGAGCACGTGCGCTTCACGTACGAGGCCATGACCGGCATGGGCCACGACGTCTGGATCATCACCAGCAAGTACGGGCGTGAGCGCGAGAGCGAGGGGCACGTCATCCGACTCGGCACGGGATGGGCAGCGCCGGCCAACGGTTCGGTCGGACGCGTCACCCTGGGCCTACGGTTCAAGAAGCAGGCCCGCGAGGTCCTCGAGGAGCACGAGTTCGACATCCTCCACTTCCATGAGCCGTTCGTGCCGTTCCTGTCGCCCACCATGCTCGATCAATCCAGCACGGTGAACATCGCCACCTTTCACGCCTTCGGCGGCTTCAGCCCGTCGTACTGGATCGGCAGACGCTTCGCCGGGCATCTCGCGGCGAAGCTGGGCGGGCGGATCGCCGTATCGGGCGCGGCGCGTCACTTCATCAACCGCTACTTCCCGGGCGACTACCAGATCATCCCGAACGGCGTCGACATGGACCGATTCACCAGTGCCCAGCCCTTCGAGGAGCTCCGCGACGGGCGCACGCTCAACATCCTGTTCGTCGGGCGGCTGGAAGAGCGCAAGGGGCTCATCCACCTGCTCAAGGCCTACCATCGGCTGCGCAAGCGCAAGGTCGACGCCCGACTGCTGGTGATCGGCGCCGGCCCGAAGCTGCGCGAGTACAAGCGCTTCGTGGGCCTGCGCGGCATCCGCGATGTCGAGTTCCTGGGGCGGGTGTCTGACACCGAGAAGGTGCGCTACTTCGCCAGCGCCGACATCTACTGTGCGCCCAACACCGGTCAGGAGTCGTTCGGCATCGTCCTGCTGGAGGCGATGGCTGCCGGCGTCCCGATCGTGGCATCCGACATCCATGGCTTCAAGCGCGTGGTCGAACGGAACGTGCAGGGGCTGCTGGTGGAGCCCCGGAACCCGCGGGCATTGGCGGCCGCGCTGTACGCGCTGGCACGCGATCCCGACATGCGCCACGAGATGGGCGACGCAGGGCGCGTGCGCGCCCCGGAATTCACCTGGGACCGCGTGACGGAGCGGATCGTCGACTACTACTACGAGGTCCGCGAGCGTGTCCTGGCCACGGGCAGGTAGGTATTCGCAACCGATTCGGTTACGGATGGCGCAGGCCGCAACTACATGGGTTTGCGCCAGGCGGTGAAGGTCTTCTCGGGGGCGAAGCCGAGCCACGTAGACGCGGGCGCGCTCGTACCGCTCGTTCTCCTCGACCGGCACCGTGGTGATGATCACGCCGGCGACCTGGTCACCGTCCCAGCCGACGCGCCAAAAGCGCGGGTCGGCGTTGTCGGGGTCACCGATGAACCGCTCCCAATCGGCCTCGACCCACTCCGTCATACCCCAGTGGTCGCGGAACGCTTCGGCGGAAGCGTCCCAGATGGACCGGTAGTGCTCACGCGTCACCGGCCGTTGCGCGATCCCCGCGGGCATGGGCGGCACCTCGATCCCATCGAGCGT
>JACDBS010000168.1 GCA_013694795.1 Chloroflexota bacterium
AGCGGCCAAGCCCATACGCATGGCCGACATGCGTCGAGCGACTGGTATCTCACGCGATTCGTTCAGGCGGAGTCAGTCATTCGCCGGGTGACTGGTAGGGTCGGATTCGGACCCCGGCGGGCGCTCACGAGCTCGTATCCACGCTCAGCCCGAGTCGGATCGATGCGAAACGCCGGGCAGGAGACGCTCTATGAGTCATCCCGCGAATCGCCGACCAGGATGCTTGCTTGAGCGGCTCGTCCAACAGTTGCCGTTGCCGGTCCGCAAGTCGCTTCGCGGGTACGATCTGGCCGTGCGCGTCACGCTCGTGGCCATCGGCATCTTGCTCATCGGTTCCGGCCTGGTCTGGATTGCCCAGGGCCTCAACCTGTCGTTCGCGCCGCGCAGCATCATGACCGCCGACCGGTCGTGGATTCTCATCGGTGCCATCGCGGTCGTCGCCGGGGCGGTCCTCCTGGCCCGGGCTCGCCAGCGTGGTTGATCCGGGCCCCCGAGGTCACGCGAGTTCCACGCCCGCCTCCACCATCTCCGCCAGCGCGCGGTCGCCGTCCCCCGGCTCGAGGTTGACCGCGGCGACGGCCTCGGCCAGTACCATCACGTCAAAGCCCAGCTGCACCGCATCGATGGCCGTCGCCTTGACGCAGTAATCGGTCGCAAGGCCGCAGACCACCACTCGCTCGATGTCCACTTCCCGAAGCAGATCCTCGAGCTCCGTCGGCATCTCGCGGCCCGTTTCGGGGTCGCGCATCCGGAACCCCGAGTAGCCGTCCTCGCCGTTGGTCCCCTTGCGGACGCGCGGCGCATCGGCCCGGAGCGCGAAGGCCGGGTGCAGCTCTGCGCCCCACGTGCCGCCTACGCAATGGACCGGCCACACCCCTCCGTCCTTTGCGAAGTGCGGCGTCGACTCCGGGTGCCAATCCTGGGTGGCGACGATCATGGCGCCCGACTCCGCAGCTTCACGAACGGCGGCGTTCACAAGCGGCACTACCGCTTCCCCTCCAGGTACCGCGAGCGAGCCGGATGGATCGGCAAAGTCGTTCTGGAGATCGACCACCACGAGGGCGGTGCGCTCGTCGTATCGGGTCATGAATGGACCGATGGTAGACCGATGCCTCAGCCGGGGAAGATGCGCCGCAGGCGGCGGTAGGCGCGAGACGCTGAGCTGGTCGTGGTGGCGCTGCCCGAGGCAATCCCTTGCGGAGGTTGCGGAGGCCGCGCCGGCTCGCCAACCGTCAAGGGTCGCGGTGGCCATTCGTCGGGCTCAGCCTCCACTGAATCAGCGGCCTGCTCGGGCGCGGCATTCGGTTCCGCTGACTCATCGTCGCGGCGCGCCAGGGCACGGAGCCGTGCGAGAGCCTCGTCCAGGTCGCTTGATCCTGGCAGTCCAGGCTCTGGCTCTGAACGTGCCTGCAAAGGCCGGCGCCCGCTTGTCGCGACCTCCATCTCGGAGGCCCCGCCGGCGTCGTCGGGCGAGCGACCGAACCACAGCATCGTCTCCTCGTCGCCCCGGCCGGCGGGCTCGCTGGTGCTCGGGACGACGGGTGCTGCCGCGTCGGCCTCCGCAGGGTCGGCCATCGGCTCCTCCTCGGTCGCCTCGGAGATGAGCTGCTCCGGCTCCACGATCTCCGCGGCGAACCAATCAGGTTCCTCGATGGCCGTGGTGTATCGCTCGCTGTCCCATTCGAACGGCTCGGTCGTGTCGGGCTCGGGCTCGGCCGTCAGGTCGACCGGCTCCGGCTCTACGGCGTCAGGTTCAGGCTCGGGCTCCGTTGCGGGCTCCTGCTCCGCGATCATCGGCTCGGGCTCGGCAACGACGGGTTCAGGCTGAACCGTTTCGACGAGCTCGGGCTCCGCCATTTCCACGGGTTCCGGCTGGGCGACGATCGCGTCTTCGGGCTCCGCCACTTCCACAGGCTCCGCCTCGGCTGTATCGGCCTCGTCGGCGACGGGCACCTCATCTGCGACCGGTAGCTCGCGCGGGAGCTCGGCATCGGTGGAGGCTTCCGACGCGTGGCGAGCGGCGGCGAGGGCGGCGGCGGGCTCGGTCGCGTC
>JACDBS010000182.1 GCA_013694795.1 Chloroflexota bacterium
TCCGAGTTACTTGCGCTGGAGCGCAAACTCGGCATCTGCACGCGGTCGAGCCAAGCCGGCCCCGCTTGTCATGTGGCGCGGGGAGGAGCAACGGCCGCCGCCACTGTGATGTCACACATGATGCATCGTGATGCTAGAATATCGGCATGCGAACGACGGTGACGCTTGACAAGGACGTGGTGGCCGCTGTGCGACGGCTGCGGAAAAACGAGGGCCTGGGGCTCAGTGAGGCACTGAACCGGCTGGCCCGCGCCGGCCTGACCGTCAGGCGCCCGGCGAGGCCATTCCAGCAGCGCGCGATGAAGCTTGGCCTCCAGGTGGACGTGACCAATGTGGCCGAGGCGCTCGAGGTGCTCGACGGCCCGAAGGCGCGCTGATGCTGATCGACGCGAACCTCCTGCTGTTCGCGGCCGACGCCACCGCACCGTCGCATGAACGATCCGCCGCCTGGATGGAAGCCCAACTGAACGGAGAGCGACGGGTGGGAATCCCGTGGGAGTCGCTGACGGCGTTCGTCCGCATCAGCACCCATCCACGAGCGTCCGAGCATCCGCTCAAGCCGATGCAGGCCTGGTCATTCATCGAGGATTGGCTGGCGGCGCCGACCGTCTGGGTTCCGGGTCCGACCGAGCAGCATGCTGACGTGCTCGGCATGCTCATTGGCAAGTACCACCTCGGCGGAAACTTGATCCCTGACGCTCACTTGGCGGCGATGGCCATCGAGCATGGCCTGGAGGTGTGCTCCGCCGATACCGACTTTGCTCGGTTCGCCGAGATCCGCTGGCAGAATCCTCTGGCGGGATAGGGTGCTGGACCCCCGGGTGGGTGGCCCAGGCCAGGGCGGGCTGGGTCCGGTCGCGCCCAATTGATGGCGCGTCGGGGCGAAGTTGCGCTGGGGCGCACACAACTGGGAAGTTCACCGGCGTTTGCAGCAAAACTTGCGCCGGGGAGCACATCCTGCGGTCAATTGCCGTCGATCAGGCCCAACCTCCGAGTTACGTGCGCTAGGGCGCAAGCCCTAGTGACAGGGCGCCGATCCGGCGTCCGCCACGCCGCCGTCGACGGTGCGGAAGCGCCAGTCGTAGGAGCTGGCGCGGAGGGTGAGCTCGAGCACGCCGAAGGTGTCGTCCATGATGAGTTCGCTGTTGGGCGCCACGCGCTCCGCAACGTAGAGCTCATAGCCGCCGGTACCGATGATGAACTGACGAATGCCATCCGGGTCGGCGCGACCATCGGGGGTCTGCGGGGCGAACCGCTCGTACAGGTGGTCGTGGCCGACGAGGAGGAGGTCCGCATCGGCCTCATGAAGGGCATCCCAGAGAGGCGCCACCGGCGGGTAGTCGCCATGCGGTCCGGAGCTGAAGCGAGGGTGATGCATGTACGGCAGCGCGCAGCTCGTGACCGATGCGGCGAGATCCGCGACCAGCCACTCGTGCTGCGGCGAGCCGGGATTGCAGTCGATGAGCTCGCAGTTCGAGTTGAGGACGACCACGTGCCAGTCGCCGATGTCGTACGAGTACCAGCCCTCGCCCGGAATGCCGGCGCGGTCGGCGAAGTAGCGGTAGTAGGCGGCGCCGCCATCGCCCGCCAGGTCGTGGTTGCCGACCGCCGGGCGGGTCCGGTCGAGGAACCCACCCCAGGCAGGGTCGTAGCATTGAGCGAACGTCTCGTCGCTCCCGTTCGGATAGGCGTGGTCGCCGAGAGTCGCGACGGTGCCATCGGTCTCCGCGACCAGCGCTGCCGTGGCCGAGTCGCCGTCCCGGTCGCACGCCGCAATGTCACCGGCGGCAATGAGCGTGGCGACGACTTCAGGTATGGAGGTCGACGAAGGCCGCGCCGTGGCCGATGGGCTGGCCTCGGACGCAGCCGGTGCACCCGATGGCGCACGGGTCGCCGATGCCTGCGGGCTGGCGCAGGCACCGAGCACCATCAGGATTGCCAGCCACGTCCAGCGAGATGTCACCCACGCATGATGGCGCCTGGTCAGCTGAGCAGGAGAATCGAAGCCGTGTTGGTGGCGAAGCCGAGGAGGCCAAGGCTGGTGGCGGCAGCGCCGCCCCACACCAGGAGCCGCGGGAATCGAGGGGCGGTCGTCACCAACAGACCGATGGTCGCCAGGAGCACCATGGTCTTGGCCATCAGAACGCCGTCAAGGCCGGAGGCGTGGTAGATGCCCGTGGCGATCCCGTTGCTCTCAAGACCGATGCCGAAGCGGCTCACGCCGACGGTGAATGTGGCGGCATCGGCGAGCTGCGCCAGGACGAGCCCGAAGAGGATGAATCGTGAGGTGAACACTGCCGCACGCCAATGCAGGAAGCGCGCCATCGGTCCGGGGTCGTCATGGGCCGTGAGAGCCATGTCTGCGGCCGCGCGAAGCGCCGATACTGCCGCGCATCAAGCACTCATCCGCCCGAGGTGCAAACACATGCCACAGGCACTGATCGTCGTCTTCCTGCTCTTCTTCGCTGTTCTCGCCTTTGCCTACTTCTACGTCCAGCGCGCCAAGGCTCGCACCGTCACGACCACGGCGGTCGACCAGCACGAGACCGATGCGGTCCCCGCAGGGCCCGCTGACTCGGAGTAGCCACCGGCGGGTTGACGCCAGCGCGCATGCTGGTGCGCGATGAAGGCGTTGCTGCTCCTCGTGCTGGTGGTCGTCGTGGTGGGTGGCGGCCTCAAGTTGGCCGGCGCTCGCCTGCCGTTGATCGACTACCCAATTGGACCGATGGGCATCGACACGCCGGGTCCTGCCATGCCTGACATCCAGATCGAACCTCCCGGATTCGACGATTTCGGAGCGCCTTGAACGCCGGAGCTACGGCGACGCACGAGAGTCGCGTCGTGCTTGAGCGATGATCGGGGTACACCCAGAGGCGATTCCGGGCAATGTCTAGCGCAAGCGAGACCGTCACCGCTACCAATCCGGCCATGATGCGCCGCCAGACATGGGCTGGTCTGACGATGAGCGACCTGTTGCTCTGTGCTGCCCTCGAATACTTCGTGGTGATAGGCGGTACGGACCTGGGCGTTCTGACACCGTTCAGCGCCCTCAACGCGCTTATTGGGGCGGGCGTTGTTGCTGTGTGGATCGTAGAGCTGCCTCGTCGCGGCGACCTCGTAGATCGGCTGGTCGTAATTGCCCTGCTCATCTACCTCGCTACATGCGTGTTGTCCGCGTTTCCGCGCCAATCATTCGTGGCGGCGACCGACGCCCTGGCGTATGCCGCCGTGTTTAGCTTGGCTCGTTGGCGGTTCGCACGGCCGTCAGCTGAGCGGGCAGTGATGACCGTCATGGCCGTGTGCGCTGTCTGCTTGAGCGTTGTCGTTCTTCAGCGTTTGGATCAGCGTCTGGCAAGGCTGGCTTACTCAGCTGGGCAGGTTCCCGCCCTTGGACCTGTTCCTTCCCGCCGGGCCCTATCGGCACCCTCATGTCGTCGCCATGTTCGTTGCTCTCCTCCTGCCAGCCCTCCTCCAAGTGCTGCGAAGGCGGGGAGCCTGGATCCTCGGGGCGGTTGGACTACCGATCGGGGGAGCTGTGCTCCTGATGGCTGGAGGGCGGGGGGTCTGGCTCTCCATTGCAATCGTCAGCGGTGCACCGCTCGTCATCCGCGCGCTAAGACGACGGTGGACAGCGATAGCCTCGACTGCCAGCCTCTCGGCAGTGGTCGTCGCCGCGATCGCGACCGGGCTCGCCGCGCCGGTACTTTCACGGATCACGACCACGTCGACGTTGTCCGGGCGGTACGCCATCTGGCAGGAAGCGGTGAGCCAGTGGGCGGATAAGCCCATCACCGGTTGGGGGCCGGGCACTTTCGGCATCACAGTGACGCTGGGCGACTACTTCGACAGAAACACCTTCGCCGTCTCCCTGACGAGGTCGTGCACGGCCAGGGCCTGACCGTACTCGCCGGCGAATCGCGGCGGCGCGACCGGCAGGATG
>JACDBS010000003.1 GCA_013694795.1 Chloroflexota bacterium
CGGCATCAGCTTCTGGGCGCTGGGCGAGATGGTGCGCATGCGCATCGGCATCGGTGAAGGTGCTGATGAGGCCACCACGCGAGAGCACCTGGCAAACAGCCTGGACCAGTTCGTGACCGATGCGGACGAGCGGCGCAGCCTGGAGGACCCGCTCCTTCATCTGCTGGGCATCGGCGAAAGCCAAACGCGCGAGCAGGGGCAGCTTTTCGTCGCGTGGCGCACTTTCTTCGAGCGCATCGCCGAGACGGGGTCCGTTGTGATGGTCTTCGAGGACCTCCAGTGGGCCGATGAGGGCATGCTCGACTTCATCGAGGAGCTCGTCACCTGGAGCCGCGGGCGGTCGATCTACCTCATCACCCTGGCGCGGGCAGAGCTCCTCGACCGCCGTCCGACGTGGGGCGCCGGTCAGCGCAGCTTCACGTCCCTCAGCCTTGCGCCGTTGAGCGACGACGAGGTCGCCACCCTGCTGGCGGGCCTCGTCCCCGGATTGCCGGAGCCCGTCATCCGGCAGATTGTCGGGCGGGCCGAGGGCATTCCGCTCTACGCCGTCGAAACGGTGCGCATGCTCCTCAACGACGGTCGCATCGAGCGCGACGGGGAGACGTTCCGGCCCGTCGGCGAGCTGAACCAGCTGGCCGTGCCGGAGTCGCTCCACGCGCTCATCGCCGCGCGCATCGACGGGCTGGCTCCGGCCGCGCGCACGCTCATCCAGGATGCTTCGGTGCTTGGCCTGTCGTTCAGCCTCGCCGCCCTCACGGCGGTCTCGCGCTCGGCCGCCGAGGAGATAGGCACGACGCTCCAGCACCTGGTACAGCGCGAACTGCTGGTGATCGAAGACGACCCGCGCTCACCCGAGCGCGGCCAGCATCGTTTCGTGCAGGGACTCCTGCGCGAGGTCGCCTACGGCACGCTCTCGCGCGATGACCGGCGGGCCCGTCACCTGGCGGCTGCCCGCTATTACGAGGCGCTGGGCGACGACGAGCTGTCCGGCGTGCTGGCCCAGCATTACGTGGACGCGTACCAGGCTCATCCCGACGGGCCGGAGGGAGCCGCCGTAGCGGCCCAGGCACGCGTCGCGCTGCGCGGCGCGGCGCAGCGAGCGGCCGACCTGGGGTCGCGTCGCCTGGCGCATGGCTACATCGAGAGTGCCCTGCTGGTCGTGAGCGACCCCGCCGAGGAGCTCGATTTGCGCGCTGCGGCCACCTGGATGGCCGCGGGCGCGGGGCTGATGGATGCGTCGGTCCGTCACGGAGAGCGGGCGGTGGAGCTCGCGACACAGCTCGGTGACGTTCGTGCCCGCCGCGTCGCTGCCGCCACCCTCGGGGAGGTCCTGCTCGATGGTCACCATGACCGTGCCATCGAGATCCTGACCAAGGCCTACGAGGAGCCGGGGCTGACGCCGGGGGACCCAGGCTACCTGCGCGTCGCAGCCGCCTTCGCGAAAGCCATGATGCGGTCGCAACACGACGCGAGGGCGGTCGAAGTCGCCGATGCCGCGCTCCCGGCCGGAGACGTTCCGCTGCCTTCCGCGCAGCGCGCCGAGGTTGATGAAGTGTTGCTCGACCTACTCATCACACGCGGGACCGCCCTGTCGAACCTCAACCGGGTCACCGAGGCCGTGGTCGTGCTGACGGGCGCTCTCGAGATGGCACGTCGCAAGTCCATGCTCGGCGCCACTATCCGCGCCCTCATCAACCTGACGTACGCCCTTGGGCCCGACGATCCGGCGCGGGGCTTCCAGGTGGCGCGCGACGCCCTCGAGGAGATCAGGAAAGCTGGCCACGTGTGGGGCCTACGCTACGTGCTCGGCAACGCCGTCGAGTACGGGATGGACGTCGGCGAATGGGACTGGATCATGGAGGTCATGGCCGAACAGGACCTCGGCGCGGCGGAGCCCGCGGAGCGGATCTGGTTCGGCGCCTCCCAGACGGCCATCCGAGCCCTCCGCGGCGAGGATACCGATGAGGCGGCGCGCAAGATCTACGCGGAGAGCCGCTCATTCGATGATCCGCAGTACCTTTCGGGCGGGTCGATGCCGCTGCTCATGACGCACCTGGCGGCGGATCGGCTAGCGGAGGTCGTCGGCCTGGGCGACGAGATGCTGACCAATGGCCGCGCCGGGATGGAGGGCGCCATGTATGGAGCGCTGGCCGCCATCTGGGACGGCGACGTGGCCACGGCGCGCCGGATGCGCGCCGCCCACGAGATTGCGATCGGCGGGCGGCGCACGACGGCCATACGCGAGACCATGGACGGTGGCATCGCAATGCTGGAGGGTCGGGCCGCCGAGGCTCGCGCCCACTACCTCGAGGCCCAGCGGCTCTGGCGCGAACTCGGGTTGAACTACCTGTTGGCCATGTGCGACCTGGATATCGTCGTCACCGGAGCCCTGGAGCCGGCTGAGCGCCGACGCGCCGCGGACGAGGCCCGTACGATTTTCACCCGTCTCCGCGCGCAGCCGCTCATCGATCGCCTGGACGCCGCACTCGCCGCAGTCGGGCCTATCGCCACCGCGGAGCCTGCACCCGATACGTCCGATCAGGGCGCTCCGGCCGCTCGGTGACCACATCCCTATCGGATTCTCATCCGGTGAGAATCTGATCCGCTACAACCCGCGGGTATTCCCGCCCGACTTGAGCTCAGAAGCGGGCGGTTGCACGCCGTGCGGCCAAGCACATCGGCACCGATGATGCAGCCATATGGTGAGTACACGCAGAGGAATTCACGAATGGACCGCAGCATAAGCGCAATCGACATCTACACCTATCCGGAGCAGAGCTGGTCGAGCCTCGATCTCAGCGGATTCTCCGTTGAAGCGACCGATGGCGGCATCGGCTCAGTGGACGAGTCGACGCACGAGATGGGCACGGGCTCGATCGTCGTCGACACCGGCCCCTGGATCTTTGGCAAGAAGGTCATGCTCCCCGCCGGCGTCATCTCGCGCATTGACGAGAATGACCACCGCATCTGGGTGAACCTGACGAAGGATCAGATCCAGAACGCGCCGGAATTCAACGAGACTCGCCACAACGATCCCGTCTATCGGGACGAGGTCGGCAGCTACTACGGGAGCAACCGTCCGGCCGGACCCGACTACGGCAGGGACGACCGCGGGTTCTGATCAGCACTCGGGACCGATACGGCCGTCGCTCTTCGCTGAGGGCGGCGGCCTTTCAGTGCAGCCGAGATCCCCCGTCAGGCTCGCCGTCGCCGCCCTCGCCCTCGCGCAGGAAGCGCTCGATATCGGCGATCAGCTCTTCCCCGGCAGGCAGGCGGGACTCATCGGCCAGGAGCTCCAGGCGCTCGACGTGCGCCTTCGTGCCCTCGTCGTTGGCGGTGGCGGCATCCAGCAGATTGCGCCGCTCAAGCGCGCGCGTCGCCAGCTGACCGATGGGCGGCTCGATGCCAAGGTGCCGGCCCAGCGCGGTCAGCAGCGCAATCGACGCAGCCGGGTACGAAGCATTCACGTAATGCGGCACCTGCGCGAAGAGTCCGACCGCCGGAATGCCGTTCGTGGATGCCGCCAGCTCAAGCACCGATAGCGCCGCGGATGGCACACGCAGCAACCCTTCCGGACCCTGCCGGATCCCTTCGGGCAACAGGCCAGGGGCCGATGCGGTCGCCAGGATCGGTACCGGCCGCGTGTGCGGCACCGCGGCTGGAATGGCGCCCAGGCTCACCCAACTGGCAACGCCCAGACGCTTGGCGACCTCGATCACGTCACTGGTCAGCTCGCGCCACCGGTAGTCCGGTTCCGGCCCGGACAGGACCAGCAGGTCACGACCGCCGATCCGCGCGAAAGTGAGTTCGAGCTTCGGCCACGCCAATGTCATCGGCCGTCCGTCCACGATGTCGAGCGTCGGCCGGCGGGATCGATAGTCGTAGATGGCATCGGCGTCGAACGTGGCTACCGGGCGGCCGTCCTCCGCCAGCTGTGCCGCGGCGGTCGTCCCGGCGCCGCCGGCGTCGACCCAGCCCTCGAGCGCCGCGACCAGCACGGGCTTGTCGAGTTCCGGGGCATCCTCGAGCCGATAGAGAGACATGCCCTGAAGGATACGCGCGTGGACCGCCTATCCGGCGAGCATCATGAGCCAGCCGTCGAGCAATGCATCATGTGGCTCAGTCCACGCGATCAGCCGGGCGATTCATGGTCAGGTATTCGCCGGGCGACTGCTATCGGCCACAGCCGTCCCATCGACGGTCAACTATTCGCCGAGTGACTCTTGGGGCGTCAACTGGAGTCCGAAATGGGCCTTCCCACGCTCAGCGAATCGGACAGTTGTCCCGGATGGATCCAATTTCGGCTCTAGCAGTCACCCAGCGAATGGACAGGCAGAACCTGAAGTGGCGAAGCATTCAGGAATCCTGCACTGCTGGCGGTGCTGCATCTCGCGTCATGGCTGCGATGGCCGTGACGACGGCTCCGACCGCCGGGATGAGCGCGCCGAGCAGGAAGGCGGTCGGGATGCTCGCCGCATCCACGATCAGGCCCAGGAGCACCGGCCCGCCGCCGAAGGCGAGATCCAGGAAGATGCTAACCGTTCCGAAGGCCGCACCACGCTCGGCAGGGGCCACCCGCCGCGCGATGGCGGCGAAGAAGGCGGGCGTCACGAAGGCGACACCCACCGCCATCAGCGCCGCGCCCGCGAACAGGCCCGCAACCGTGGGCACCAGACCCGTCACCGCCATGCCGACCGCGATCAATGCGAGCGCTGCCGCCGCCAGCCTGAACGGAGCCACGCGATCGGGGAGCTTCGCGAAGACGATCCGGCAGCCGACCACGATCAGGCCGAAGACGAGCAGCACCGGCCCCGAGCCCGCCATGGCCAGGTCGTCGCGGCCGTAGATGGCCACGAAGGCCAGGAAGCCGGACATGGCCGCCACCCCGGTGAAGAGTCCCGCGGACGGCCAGGCCACGCCGCGGTGGATGAGCGCGACCGGGCCGGAAGCCTCACCTTCCCGCCGGCCGGTCAGCGGGAGCCGCAACGCGAGGAAGGCCGCGAGCAGCGATAGGACGGCGGCGCCGATCCAGGCAAGGTTGAAGCCGCCGATGCCCAGCAGCACCTCGCCGAGCACTGGCCCAAACGCGATGCCCAGATAGAGGGCCAGGGAGTTGAAGCTGAGCGCCTCGCCCTCGCGGCCGCGCGGCGCGAGATCGGCGAGCATGGCGAAGCCTGCCACGAAGAAGAGCGCCTCCCCCACGCCGAGCACCAGGCGCAGGATGACCAGGATCGCCAGGTCGGTAGTGATCGTATGAGCCAGGATCGCGACCGCGGCCAGGATCGCGCCCGCCACCAGCAGCGGACGCCGTCCACGCCGATCCGACTCACGACCGCTCCACGGCCGGAGCGCGAGCGCGCTCACGCTGAAGGCCCCGACGGCGATGCCGACGCCGACCGGATCGGCCTCGAGCGGGCCGCTGGCGAACAGCGGGGTGACGAGGATGAGCATCCCGGCCGCCGTGAAGTAGGCCAGGTCCGCCAGCGCGAGCGCAATGAACGGACCTGTGAACAGGCGGGGCTCCATGGTCGCGCTGGTGCTCGGGGGCGGACCCATGTCGCGGCACAGCCTACGACCGACGCCGCCATCTGACTACGGCGTATTCGTAACCGATGCTGTTACGAATGCGACCCGCGAAGGGGCGGCGACGCTGCCGCCCCTGTGTCCGTTGCGCACCGAGGTCAGGTATTCACCGGGTGACTGGTATCGGCCGCAAACGTCACATCCAGGGTCACGTATTCGCCGGGTGACTCTTGGGGCCCGATCCCAGCACCTATGCCGGCTCCCAGGGACGATTCCACGCACAGTCCGATGTCCCCATTGGCCCAAACGGGCCCAATTGGCATCCCAGCAGTCACCTGATGCATAGGTGGGGTCATACGCGTTCGACGGTCTCCACGATGCCACCGGGGGCAAAGAAGCTCTCCGCCAGCTCCACCTGCGACTCGCGCGATGACTCGGGCAGCGCGGGGTCGCCGAAGACGCTCAACCCGAACTCGCCGATGTCCTCGAGGACTCGCTCGTAGCGGTAGTAGACGATCGCTTCGCGAACCACCTCGACGTCGCCGTAGCCCTCGAAGAACCACGCCTCCTCGTGGGGTTCCACCGCACGGGCGATCCGCGAGCCGATGACGAACAGCAGATCACGTTCGCGCGGCGCAAGCATCGTTCCATCCCAGTCCACGAGAAGAATGCGGCCGTCATCGGCGACGAGCAGGTTGGCGGCATGGATGTCCGCATGACACAGGACGTGCGCGAACGACCGTTCGCCCAGACGTGTGGCCAGCTCCTCCGCCCGATCCAGCATGGCGGCGATGGGTCCGTGGGACTCCAGGAGGAGCGCGTGCAGGCGGTCCGCGGCCGGCGAATTCACCGATGGGTGTTGCGCAAGGACCGCTCGAACTACGCCGGCGGACGGGAGGTCGAACGTTTCGGCCGGCAGCCGATCGGCGAATTGTTCCTCGAGGCCGCTGTCGTGGACGGTGCGCAGGGCCGTGCCGAACATGCGCCACTGGTCTGCCGTCATGCCGGCGACCATCGCGTTCTTCCCCGCCACGAACGGATAGAGCACGAGCGTGCGACCGTCGCCCATGGGGTGCCACAGCGTGGAGGTCAACGTTCGGATCGGCGCGAGGACGTTGGAGACGCCGGCGTCGAGCAGGGCGCGCGGCACATCGAGGGGCGTCGTTGCGACGGGCCCGTAACGAAGCTTCGCGAATGCGCCACCGTCGCTGGTCGCGACGCCATAGGACGCGGCATGCATGTCGTAGCCGGGCACGAAACTGAAGCCGGTAGCCTCGACGCCGTACGCCGTCCGCAGAGCATCCGTCAGCTCGCCGGCGTCGAGTCCGGGGTCCTCCAGCACGCGTCGACGATACAGCGCGAGGTCGCGCGACCACGACCCAGTAGGCTGAACCATGATGTTGACGGCATAGGACGGAGCCACAGGATGAAGCGCCATGTCATCGGCGCCTGGTTGCTCATCGGCCTCGCTGCCTTGCTCGGCGGCGTGGTGCTTGGCAGCAACCTCCTGCGCCAGGATGGACCGGGCCCGGTCAGCCTCCGGCGACCCGCTGTCGGGCAGGTGCGGCCCGACTACCTGCCCGATGGGACGCCCGTGTGGGTCATCGGGCACGAAGACGGCACGGTCGACGTGCTGTCGGGCTTCGATACCCACGTGCCGTTCAACCTTGGGAAGATGCTGTGGTGGTGCCCCAGCGCTCGGGCCCTGGACAACCCACACCACGGCTCGAAGTGGGACGAGTACGGCGTCAAGCTGGGTGGGCCCGCGCCTGCCGGCCTCGGTTCGTGGGAGGTCAGCGTGCAGGGAAGCCGCGTCTTCCTCGGATCCCAGCGGCCGGCGCCGCCGCTCGACACGCCACCCAACGGTCCTGCCCAGGTCGATCGCGAATGGTGTCGGGTGCCCCAGGATGGGGTCGTCTTCCACACCTTCGCCGGCTGGGAGCTCTGGGAATCTCCGACCGCGGCGGTCGCGGCGGCACCCGAGGGATGGATCCTCCTCGAGGGCGGGCTCGTCGCCGCGGGAGGCCGAGTCCACCTGTGTGCGTTCTCCGGATGCACCGATTCGGTCGTCGCCGCCAACGTCGGACTTCCGCCGGCGGACATGGAGTTCGGTCCGCTCGGAGGAGATCGGTTCATCGCTCGCGTGCGCGACGGCATCCTCGTCGACGTGACACGCGTCGTGTTTCTCGAGAATGGAGGACCCTGAATGGCCGTAGCTCACGGTGTCGGTCAGGATCCTCGCGCCGACCTCGATCGAAGATAGCGCCACTCACCGGAAGCCCTGATCAGCAGCGGCAGGCGACCACGAAGAACGAGTCGTCGATCTCGCACGAGCACCGAGACTCCGGCCAGGTCGGGCGCCAGCATGTCGGGCCGACCGAGTTCGAGAACGGGCTGCATGGTCGCGCCTCGGAGCGCGCCGGCGACGTTGCGGGCGACGCCTGGAGCAGTCGCCTGGATCGAGCGCAATGCCGGCGGGAGCCGGTAGCCGTCGGGCACGGCAACCACGTCTCCGATCGCAAAGACCCCGGGTCCAGCGGCCATCGTATTGTCGACGCGGAGCATGCCGTAATCGGTCAAAAGATTCGGTGGCAGCCAAGCCGCATTCCCTCGGAGCGGCGCGACGATGGCGATGAGGTCGGCATCGACCGCGCCCTCCGATAGGTGGACGGTTCCCTCCCCGATCCGCTCGACGGTGCCATCGGTGATCAGGTGCGCTCCAAGCCGCTCGAGGCGGGTCCGAATCCATGCCGTAGCCTTGTCGCCGAAGCGTCGCGCCATGGTCCCGTCGCCGTCGACGGCGGTGACTCGCACGCCTGAGCGATGCCGGGCGATCCAGGCGGCGTACTCGAGCCCGGGGCCAGGGCGTTCCCAGCCGAACACGACGGCCAGGTGGGAGGCGCCGGCGGAGATTCGCGCCTCCAAGGCGGCAGCGTCATCAAGGTCGCACGGGAAGATCGCGTGCCGAAGCGCGCCGGGCACGCGCTGGCGATCGGCCGTTGCCCCCGTGGCGACGACCAGCTGTTCATAGTCGATCGCGGCGCCGGAGTCGAGCACCAGGTGGCGTTGGTCTAGGTCCGCGCCGGCGACTCGTCGTGCCACGACCTCGACACCCGCCGCTTCGAGCAGCCTGGGGAACGGGATGATCGGTGGTTGTTGTCCGCCGGCAGGCACCCGGATGAGCCAAGGCCTGTAGACGACCTCGGTCTCGTCCGAGACGACGGTCACCGGAACGCTGGCGTCAAGCTTTCGCAGCGCCAGGGCGACCTCGAGCGCCGCGAATCCGCCGCCGACAACGACCACGCGACCTAATCCCATATTCATCAGCGCGACGAGATCAATCGGCGCGAGCCGGCGACGCCGGCGCATCCTCGACGAGCGGCGCGCCGGCGTGCAAACTGGGCGCCGACATCGTGACACTCATCGCGTCGGCCAAAAGCGTCTCGAACGGCTGCGCTCCCAGCCGTTTGAACACCGCGCCGGCGTCGGCGGCCACCGCGCGGGCCTCCGGCTCCGAGGGACCCAGCATGGTGACGAGATTGAGCCCGCACACGGCCGCCTCGAACTCGAGCCCGAGCTCTCGCCAGCGACGGATCGCATCTGCGAAGCCTGCGAGCGCCTCCGGGCCACGCCCGTCGAGCGCGGCCAGCGCTGCCTCCGCCTCGCGCCGGATCGTCGCGGGCACGCGCCCAGGCTGCGCCTCCAGGACGCGCAGCGCAGCCCTCACCCCAGACGCATCTCGCAGCCAGGCGGCGGCACGCGTCGCGGTCTGCGGCGCCGTCGCGTCGGGCGCGATGTTGTGCTCGTACGACCGTCGCGCCAGGTCGAGCGCCGCGCGGTGATTTCCGAGCCCGAGCGCCACCACCGCGCGCACCTCGTCCACGGAGGCCCGCGCCTGGACCTCCGTCATGTCCGCCACCCCGTCGGCGAGCGCCTGCAGCTCACCTTCGACGTCGATACCCCGGAGACCGCGGATCTCGGCGAGACGCATCTTCGCCTTTTGGTCGGTGTCGGTCAGGGCCGCCTCCTCCACCTCGGGCAGCGCCCAATCCCAGTCGCCCACTCGGACCGCGAGCTCTGCCGCATTACTCAGCAGGTAGAAGCCGTAGCCACGCATGCCGAGGTGACGCTGGAGCTCGAGGCCCTCGCGCGCCACGCGATACGCCAGCTGGGGGTCCTCCGCGGCAGCCGCGAAGCTCAGATTCACGCGGGCCCGGAGCTCCACGTCGGCCAGTCCGTATGAGGAGCAGGCCGCCACGGCGCCGACCAGGGTCACGATCGACTCGCGCAGCCGCCCGATGCCGACCAGCGCCGGTCCGCGCGTCACCAGGAGCTCGATCGTCTCTCTCGTCAGCTCGAGGCGCTCGGCGGTGGGCAGGATGTCGTCCACGACCTGGATCGCATCGACGCCCCGGCCCAGCAGCAGGTAGCTACGCGCGAGCTCGGCGGCGAGCCGCACGTACTCGGCCGTATCAGAGAGGTCGCGATACTCCTCTCGCGCGGGCTCTAGGACGGCCGCCGAATCTGCGATGCGCCCGGCGGCGCTGATGGCCCACGAATAGCCCACGCTGGCGGCCATGAGCCCGCGGCGGTCGCCGGCCTCACGCGCGAGCTCGAGCCACCGGGTCGCGTGGGCGATCGGCTCCTCGACGAGCCCCGCATAAAGGCCGGCGTCGCTGGCCGCGGCATGGAGCTGCGCCTCATCGGCCGGATCGGTCGTCACCTCGAGCGCCATCTCCAGGAAGCGGGTGGCCTGGACGAACGAGCCAAGCGACCGCGCTCGCTCGGCGGCTCCGCGCAACGCCACCCTCGCCTGGGCGGCGACCGCATCGCCCTCCGGACCCTCCGGCTGGGCCTTGTAAGCCGCCACGTAGTGTTCGGCCAGCGCCCCGGCGATCCCCTCGTCGTCGAGTGCCTCGAAGTAGCGCGCCGCGGCGATGTGGAGCCGCCGCCGATCGCGCTTGGCGAGCGTCCCATAGGCAACTTCGCGGATCAGACCCTGCACGAAGCCGTACTGGCCCTGCTCGGGCGATCGCGGATCGGCCTCGAGCGTCAGCATCTCGCGCCGGACGAGCGCGCGGAGTCGCGGGACGACCTCGTCCGCCGGCTGACCGCTGACGGCCGCCAGCGCATCGACGCTGAACGTCTTGCCGATGACCGATGCCGCCTGGAGGAGCGACCGTTCCGCCGGATCCAGCCCATCCAGCCGGGACGCGATGAGGGCGTGCAGCGAGGCGGGCACGGACAGCTCCGAGAGGTCCCCGGTGGGCCGATAGACGCCCTCTTCGAGCGTCACGTGCCCCTCGCTGAGGAGCATCCGAACGGTCTCGACGGCGTAGAGCGGGATCCCCTCCGCCCGCTCGAGCACCCGTTCGACGACCGCTGGCGGCAACCCCGGAACGAGGCCGGAAAGCAGCTCGCGCATCAGGTCGGCGTCGAGCGGCTCCAGGACCAGCGAGGTGAAGTTGCGCCGCCCGGCACCCCAGTCGCGTCGTCGGTCGAGGAGCTCGGGGCGAGCCAGGCTGATGATGTAGATCGGTCGATCGCGCGACCATTCGAGGATGTGATCGATGAAGTCCAACAGGCCGTCATCGGCCCACTGGAGGTCCTCGAAGACGAGCACGACGACGCCCTGCTCGGCGACACGCTCGAAGAACACCCGCCACGCGGCGAAGAGCGACTCGCGATCCGGTCGCTCATCGGCCTCCCCCGCCTCCAGGCCCAGCAGCTGGAGCAGCCGCGGCTCCATCCAGCGGCGCTCGGTCTCGTCGGGGACCCACTCATCGAGCGTGGAGGTAAGCTTCGCCCGCGCCCCTGCCGGATCGTCCGACTCGGTGATCCCGGCTCGGCCACGGACCATCTCGGCCAGCGCCCAGAAGCTGATCCCTTCGCCATATGCGGGAGAGCGGCCCTGGTGCCAATAGACGACTTCGGTCACGCCGTCGATGTACTTCTGAAACTCCCACACCAGGCGGCTCTTGCCGATGCCGCCCTGGCCGATGATCGAGACGAGCCGCGGGCGACGCTCGGCGCCGGTGGCGACGTGGAAGTCCTTGAGCATTCGCAGCTCGGGCCCGCGCCCGACGAATGGCGCCTCGAGCTGCTCGTTGCGCCCCGCCCCGCCACGGCGGGCCACCACGCGGAGCGCGCGGTACGCCGGCACCGGCGCGGTCTTGCCCTTCAGGAGCTGGTCGCCGGCGGGCTCGAAGGCGATGGCTTCGGACGCTGCGTGGTAGGTCGCCTCGCCGACCAGGACGGTTCCGGGCGGCGCAACCGACTGGAGGCGCGACGCGGTGTTGACGAGGTCGCCGGCCACCATGCCCTGGTTCGCGGCCCCGATGGTCACGGCCGCCTCGCCGGTGAGCACGCCTGCGCGAAGCAACAGCTCCGCGTTCGTCTCCTGGCCGAGCGCCTCGACCGCAGCGACGAGGTCGAGCGCGCTGCGCACCGCGCGCTCGGCATCGTCCTCGTACGCCGTCGGCGCGCCCCAGACCGCCATGACGGCATCGCCGATGAACTTCTCCACCGTCCCGCCGTAGGAGCCGATGATCTGCGTCGCCGTCTCGAAGTATCGGCCCAGGAGCTCGCGAACCGCCTCGGGATCACGGGACTCCGAGAGCGTCGTGAACCCAACGAGGTCGGCGAAGAGAATGGACACGAGGCGCCGCTCCGCGGTGGGCGCTTCGGTAACCCCACCGGCGACCGGCGACGCGTCGACGCGCAGGTCGGTGCCGCATTGGCCGCAGAACTTCACGCCCGGGGCGTTCGATGCCCCGCACGCTGGGCACGGTGCCGCGAGGGGCGCTCCGCACTCCCCACAGAATTTCCTATCGAGCTCGTTTGCGGTTCCGCAGGCCGAGCAGTTCAACCGTCTTCTCTCCGTGTGGCCGTGGCGAGTATCCGCGGCTGGGGCAGAGGGGTCAACGGGACGGCCATCCGCCGCGGAGGAGGATGAGCCGATCGATGACAGTGAATCCCATCGCCGCGTAGACCGGGCGGCCCATCTCCGATGACTGGAGCACGACCAGCGGACACCCCCATTCTCGTCCGGCGTCGACGGCGGCCCAAGTGGCAGCCGTCCCTACCCCACGACGACGAGCCTCGGTCCGCGTCCCGACCGCGTAGACGCCGGAGCTGGCGCCGGTACGGATCGCGATCGCGTGGCCCATCGGCCAGCCGTCCAGGTATGCGGTGAAGATCCGGACGTCCGGGTCGAAGGCGAACGCCGGGACGTACATCAAGCGCACCTTCGGCTCAGGGAGGCCGGCGGCGATCATGTGTCGGATATGCTCCTCAAGCCCGGCGTCGTCCTCCACCGGCCGGACCGATACGCCCTCGCGCGGCCTCGGCAGCTCCGACGGCGGACGGATCGCCATGACCGGCTCGATCCATGGCCTCAGCTCATAACCGCGCGCCACCAGTCGCTGCGCCACCTCCGCCCCGATCCCCTCACGCAACCATGCGTGGCTCGGCACCGCCGCCTCGCGAACCCACGCGGCCGCGGCGTCCACCTCGGCAGGGTCGGCCGGCTCCAGTACCACGAGACCGTTGAAGATCGACACCGGGATGCGGGAGACGAAGGCGAAGACCGGCCCAAACCACCTGACCGATCCGGCGGCCTGGTGCTCCACCAGTTTCTCGAACGAACCGATGAAGTTTCGGTCCGCAGCCCGCAGCAGGTCTGGGTCATGCACGCAGGGATTATGTGTGCCGGTCCGGCTCGACGCATCGGCCGAGCTCCGGCTCGCGCCGATCTCTGTGGCGGGCGTCGCGGGGTATAGTCGCCGCGAGGTTCGCGCGATCTCGGCACCTGGAGAAGGTGCCTTTCGCGGACGGGAGCAAGATATGGCACCGAATGGCCGCGCCACCGAAACGGGATCAGCGGTGAGCGCAGACGGCACCCGCATCGCCTGGCAGCGCCACGGGACGGGTGAGCCCGTCATCCTGTTCATTCCCACGTGGAACCTCGTCGACTCGAGGGTCGTTCGTTACCAGGTGGACTTCCTCGGCGCGCGGACAACCGTCATCACGTATGACCCGCGCGGTGCCGGAGCCAGCGACCGGCCCGATCACGGCTACGACTTCCCCATGCACGCCGCCGATGCCCTTGCGGTCCTCGATGCGGCCGGCGTGGAGCAAGCCTCCATCGTCACCGCCTCGCGGGGAATGAACAGCGCGATTCTGCTCGCGACGGCGCATCCCGAGCGGGTGGATCGGCTCGTGGCGGTCGCTCCCACCGTCAAACTCCAGCCGAAGGAAGGCGGCGTATTCTGGACGGTCGACGAGATCAGGGAAGAGGCCGACCTCGCCAGCGCTCACGGCTGGCGCACCGATTGGCCGGCGTTCGCGCGCTGGTTCATGGGCCGGGTCTTCACTGAACCGGACTCCGAAGAGAAGATCCAGGAGTTTGTCGACATCGCGCTCGAGGCCTCGCCCGAGATCCTCATCACTCAGGAGCGCGAAACGGACTGGGCCACAATTCCGCCGCTGCTGGCCTCCGTGCGCATTCCCACGCTGCTCATCCATGGCGATGGAGACGTGATGATCCCGGTATCCATGGTCCAGGCGTTGGCCGATGCGCTACCGAACGCGCGGCTCGAGCTCATTCCGGGCGGCGGCCACCGTCCAGACGCCAGGACGCCGGAGCGCGTCAACGAGCTCATCGCCGCGTTCCTCATCCGCTGACGCCCGCGACCAGCGACAACTCGGGATCCAGCCGGACAAGCGCCCCTTCCTCAGGGCTCGTACGGCGGCTGCAGCCCGGCGAACATCGGGAAGTGCCCGGTGTTCGAGGTCGCCAGATCGGCGCCGAGCTCCTGTGCGGTCGCGGCGATGATCAGGTCAGCCGTCGCGATCAGGTGGCTCCGACGCCAGATGCGCCCGAGGCCTCCTGCGCGCCGGGCGACCTGCTCATCCACACCGATCCAGCGCACGCTTCGCATGAAGGCCTCGGTCGCCTCGCGCTCACGATGGCGGATGCCGCGCATCACCTCCACGCGGGTGACCTCCGAGCATGCCGGCACCTCGGTCAATGAGCGCAGGTACCCAAGCGCAGCTGCGTTGCCGCGAAGGAGGTCTATCAGGACCGTGGTGTCAAGCACGATCATTCGCGGGCCCGCTGCTCCAGCTCCATCTGCCGGGCGCGGTCCGCGCCTCGGAGCTGGTCGACATAGCTGGCACCATCGGATCGGCGAAGCGGTCGCCGAGGACAGGATGCGGCAACGGGTCCATGTCGCCCATCCTACGGCTGCGGGATCAGCCAGGCCACAGTCCTTGACAACTGTACATTCAGATGTACTGTTGGACGACATGAAGATTGTACCTATCACCGAGCTCAGGCAGCGCGCGGCCGATGTCATCGAGGCGGTCGGCGCAAGCGACGAGCCCACCGTCGTTCTCCAGCGGTCGCGAAAGGCCGCCTACATCGTCAGCCCGGAGCGCTTCGAGCACGATCAGGCCGAACTGCGGACCCTGCGGCGTGCCCTCTTCATGGCCGAGGTCCGTGAAGCCGAGGCGGAGTACGCCTCCGGCGACGCTCGCGAGTTCGCCGACATGGAGGCCCTCCTCGACGACCTCCGCGGCTGACCGTGCGCGTCATCGCGTCGAGCCGCTTTCTGCGCCGTGCAAA
>JACDBS010000037.1 GCA_013694795.1 Chloroflexota bacterium
CGTGAGGATGACCCATTTCTCATCAGGCGAGTCCTATCACGGCGGCAACCGCGGAATGGGTGCCTATTTCTTGTCAGGTGGTAGATAGGTCCGCAGGCGGGCTCGTCTTATCGAGAAAAGGGCTTAACAGACCGACTGCGGAGCGGAATCGGTGACAAGCCTCATCTGGTGGGAGATAGCCTCGACGATCCTCCACGAACCTCGACGAATGTGGGCACTCCCCATCTGGCGGCCACTTCGCCTGCTGCCCCGACCGTATACTCGGCGGCGTGTCCACTGATCTCGAAGCGGCGATCGCCGCGGGCTACGGCTTCGACGCCCCCGGCATCACGTTTGGCGCCGCCATGCAGGGCGAAGGCGCGCTCCCGAGCGCCCAGGTGCGCGTCCCGCTGGCCATGATGAACCGCCACGGGCTGGTGGCCGGGGCGACCGGCACCGGCAAGACGAAGACGCTCCAGGTGCTCGCCGAACAGCTCAGCGACGCCGGTGTGCCGGTCTTCATCAGCGACATCAAAGGGGACATCTCGGGATTGGCGGCGCCCGCGGTCCTCAACGACAAGCTCACCGGGCGCGCCGGGTCCATCGGCTTCGCGGATTACGCGCCAAAGGCATTTCCGGTCGAGTTCTTCACGCTCGACCGCGAGGGCAAGGGCGTGCGCCTGCGCGCATCGGTCTCCAGCTTTGGGCCGATCCTGCTGGCCAAGGTGCTCGAACTCAATGAGACGCAGCAATCGGTCCTTGCGCTGGCCTTCAAGTACTCGGACGACAAGAAGCTGCCGCTCATCAACCTCGAGGACCTGCGCTCGCTGCTCAACCACCTCAACTCGGACGAGGGCAAGTCCGAGATGGCGGAGTACGGCGGGGTGGCAACGGCGACCGCCGGAGTGATCATCCGCAAGATCGTGGAGCTCGAGCAGCAGGAGGCGGATGCATTCTTCGGCTCCCCCGAGTTTGATGTCGAACACTTCCTGCGCACGGCAAGCGACGGTCGGGGCGTGATCAGCGTCCTCGAGCTGGCCGACATGCAGGATCGACCCGCGCTGTTCAGCACGTTCATGATGTGGCTGCTGGCCTCGCTGTACGCGTCGCTGCCCGAGGTGGGCGACCCGGACAAGCCAAAGCTCGTCTTCTTCTTCGACGAGGCGCACCTCCTCTTCCGTGACGCCAACAAGACGTTCATGGGCCAGATCGAGCTGGTGGCGCGCCTCATTCGCTCCAAGGGCGTCGGCGTCTTCTTCGTCACCCACTCGCCGTCCGACGTGCCGTCCGAGGTGCTCGGCCAGCTGGGCAATCGCGTGCAGCACGCCCTGCGCGCCTTCACGCCCGACGATCTGGATACCGTGCGGGCAACTGCCGACACCTTCCCGACCACCGAGTTCTACGACGTTGAGAAGGAGCTCACGAAGTTGGGTACAGGCGAGGCGCTCATCACCGCGCTCGATCTCAAGGGCAGGCCGATGCCGACGGCTCGGGTGATGATGCGGCCGCCCATGTCGCTCATGGCCCAGGTCGACGCCGCCATCTTCGACTCGGTCGTGTCCGCTTCGAAGATCGCGCCCGAGTACGCGGTGGACACTGATCCGGAGTCGGCCAGGGAGATGCTTGGCGCGCGCATGGCTCGGGCCAGCGAAGAGGCGAGGGAACCGATGGAGGGGGTCAGCGATCCGGAGTCCCCGGGCGAGCGCCGCATGCGACCGACGCGTCCACCGGAGAAGGGCACGGACTGGGGCAAGGTGGCGACCGAGGGTTCCCGCGTCATGCGTTCCGGCGCATTCAACACCATCCTGCGGACGGTCCTCGGCATCCTCACTGGTGGCCGTCGCCGCTGAGAAGCGTCTCGCGTCGCGGGTGCCCGCGAGCACCCGACATTTCCGGCCGTACATGCACCGAGCGACTGGTAGGTCCACATCTTGTCCATCTCTGGTCGCCACCGGAGCGTGGACACGGCCGATCTGACCTCGAATCGGGCGGTTTCAAGCCCCTACAGTCAACGGAGGAATCGGTGTCCCTCAGTCGCGTGGGAGGCACCGATATCACCCATCCGCTGAATATCTGTCCAGGTTGGCGGTCGATGCGGCAATCTCCAGCCACGCGTTGACGGCGTCGTCAGCCGGGAGGCCGCGCACCACCACGGTGTCCGCCACGGACCGATACGGCGCCAACGCCTCCTCCAGCTCGGCGGCATCACCCGATTCGACCGCGACCCCCACCAGCCGATCCGGCTGCGCCGCGAAGGCTCGCGCGTAGTGGGGGCCGTGCGAGGCGTATCGGTTCATCTCCGTTCGCAGCCGTGATTCCGCGCCAGACCCGATGGCGGTGCGCACGTAGAGCACGAGCCGTGGTGCATGCCGCCTGGCGGCGTTGGCGCCCTCGGCCAGGCGTTCCCGAGTCCACACCACGCGGTCAGGGAGCGCCCACGTGGCGACGACGGCATCGGCCACCTCGCCGGCCAGTCGGAGCATCCTTGGGCCGACGGCTGCCACCGCGATCGGCACATCGGGATGCAGTGAACGCAGCTCGGCCACGCCATCGCGCACGAGTGCCAGTGACGACGACGCGCCCGTCCCGACGCCCAGCGTCAGCCGATCGAGTGGAAGCCTGGCTCCCGCCAGCCGCTTCGTTATGGCCGACGGCGAGTGTTCCGAAAGCGCGACCACGCCCAGGCCGAAGCGGAGTGTGGACGTGTCCGCTGCGGCCTCGCTCAGTGTCGCGATCCCGTCGCCGCGTGGCGTGTCGTTGACCCACAGCTCCGCGTAACCGAGGCGCTGGAGCTCCGCCCCGAGGCGAGCATGGTCGCCGCGGGAGGCGGCGGTGATCCCGAAGGCGAGGGGGGCGAGCATTCCGCACAGCGTGCCACATCCGTCGGGCGTGACACGAGGCGTAGACTCGATGCCGTGGGCCGGTCCGATCTCGTCGGCCACCAGACCGATGGCCGGGCCGGCGCGACGAACAGAGGTGTCGCATGCGCGCGTTCATCGTGAAGCTGGAGAACCACCCGGGCAGCCTGGCCGACGTGGCGGAGGCGCTGGGCGAGAAGGGCATCAACATCGTCGGGGTGTCGGGGTCGACCTGGGATGGGTCGGGGGCCCTGAGCCTGATCATGGCCGACGAGGAAGGGGCGCGTGGCGTGCTCGAGGAACGCGACGCCGACTACCGTGAGGTGGAGCTCGTGTCGGCCGCCCTCGAGGACCGCCCGGGATCGCTGGGCGCCGCAGCGCGACGGCTGGCCGATCGGGACGTGAACATCGAAACGCTGATCCCGACCGGCATGCAGGGCGGGCGAATCACGGTCGCGTTCGGCGTGGATGATGTCGCCGCCGCCCGCGAGGCGCTGGGCGAGCTCGCCGCGATGGGCAGCCAGCCCGTCTAGATCTGAGAGGCCTGGGCCGGCCCCAGGGCCTTGCGCGCCACGTCGGGGACATCGGTCACGAAGCCCCACAGGCGGCAGGCCGCCAGGTGCTTCATGCGCTCGGGATCGTTCACGACGTAGCAGCCGACCTCGCGCCCAAAGGCGTGCGCCTGCGCGAGGAGCGGCAGGGGATCCATGCCCAGGTCGGCCTCCCACGCGTGCACGCCGGCGTGCCCGTGCTCGGTGGCCCAGGTCAAGGCCGGCTCGATCGGCTGCGTCGGGACCAGCAGATAGCCCGTCTTGATCCCCGGATCCAGTTCGCGGACGCGCTCGATGGTCGCCTCATCGAAGCTGATGACGGACAGGCGGCCGTTGCTGCGCACCGTGTGCGAGCGCACCGCTTCCACGACGGCGTCCGCCGCGGCGCGGGCCTTGATCTCGATCACCAGGCCCATCTCGTCGGGCAGCCAGTCGAGCACCTCGGGCAACGTCGGCACGCGCAGGTCACGGCCGGAAAACGGGAATCCGGAGTCGTCGGGGCGCGAGAAGGTCGCACCCGCATCGGCCTCACGAATGGCGTCCATGGTCAGATCGGCCACGCGCCCGGTTCGATCGGTCGTGCGGTCGAGCGTCTCGTCGTGGATGACGGCGAGCTGGCCATCCGCCGCAAGGTGCACGTCGAGCTCGATGGCATCGGCACCGGCTTCCACCGCCAGGCGATACGCCTCCATCGTGTTCTCCGGCGCCTGCGCGCTGGCTCCGCGGTGCGCGACCACGATCGTCATCGGTCCGCCTCCGGCAACCCTTCGGGCACGCCGCGCAGGATCCAGATCCCGACCAGCAGCAGCACGAAGAGGGAGGCGATCGCCACCTGGTATGCCCCGCGATCCAGACTCGACAGGAGCGCGGCGACGATGATGCCGTAGATGATCGGTCCCAGGACGGCGCTGAACTTCCCGACCAGGCCATAGAGCCCGAACATCTCGCCCACCCGCTCCGGCGGGGTGAGTCGAAGGAGCATGAGCCGATCGACCACCCCGACGCCGCCCAGGCCCGCGCCAAGCAGCGCGCCCGCGAAGAGGAAGGGGATGGTGGCGAGGAAGAAGGTCAGGATGACCAGGCCCACCGCCCACGTGCCGAGGACCGCGAACAGCGTGCGGCGTGGGCCCCATCGGTCCGCCAGGAAGCCCCAGCCGAAGCTGGCGATCACCGCGACGACGGTCAGGATCAGCAGCACCTGGAGCGCCTGGCCCTCGGTGAAGCCGACGGCGTAGACCGCGAACGCGCTCATCACTGCGATGGCGGTGTTGACCGGGTCGGAGTAGAAGAAGCGCGCCACGATGAACCGCAGCAACCCCGGCGCTTCGCGCGCGTGTCGGATGGTCTGGCCCAATTGCGCCCACGAGCGCGCCGCGTCAAGGGCACGGAAGCCGCTGCCGGCGCGCTCCTGCTCGCGCACCAGGAGGAAGAGCGGTCCGGCGAAGATTGCGAAGAGCCCGGCAACGAGGGCAAAAGTTGACGGCGTGGAGCGACCATCGGCATCGGTGCTGATGCCCACCAACAGGAGGACGCCCACGAGCAGGGTGCCGCAGTAGCCGAGTGCCACGCCGATCCCCGACAGGCGGCCACGGGCAATCGGCCGCGCCACGTCGGGCAGCAGCGCGTCGTAATAGATGAGCGCCGCCTGGTAGGCGAAGTTGGCGACGGCGAATGCCACCAGACCCAGCCGGATGTCGACCAGGCCGATGACCACCGTGCCGCCGATGCAGAGCGCGGTGAAGAACCCCAGGAACGGCTTGCGGCGACCGACCCGGTCGCTCATGGCGCCCAGGACCGGCGAGACGATGGCATTGATGAGGACCGATACGCTGACAGCTGCGGTGAACCAGAAGGTGCCGCTTGCCTCGCCCAGGAAGCGGATGGACCACAGGCTCATCGCAAAGCTGACGATGGCGAAGCTGAAGATGGTGTTGGCGAAGTCGTACAGCGCCCAAGCGAGCGCCTGGATGGGGCTGCCCGAGCGCGTCAGCCCGCCCAGTCCGCGCCACCAGCCTGCGGGCGCAAGTGCCGTCGCGGGTGTGCCCGGGGTGGCGTTCACGCGCGGATCATACGCTCGCGCCGTGTCGGACCGCGTCTTGGGGTACGCTGCGCCACGTTCGTCCGAGCACTCCGAGCGAGAACCCACATCTGATGCGAACCAGGCTGCTGGCCCTTGGGCTGGCGATCGCCGGCCTCCTCTCCGCGGCGCTGGCGGCACTCGCCGTATGGCGGCGCATGGGCCGCGAGGCCGCTGATGCGTCCACCGAACCATTCGCGCCACCGATCACCGTGGCTAGCCCATCGTCGAAGACATTGCCGGACGACCTCGAGCCGCATCCGACCGGCATGTTCGCGGCCCTCGGCCGATTCGACTATCGGTACCGACGCCTCCTGCCGATCCTGGGCCTGGCGTTGATGATCGGCCTCAATGTCTGGGCCGGTCAGGCGGGCGGCCGCCTCATCCAGGGCGGCTGGGTGATCGAGGGGTCCGAGGAGCAGCGTGCGGCCGAGCTTCTGGCGGATCGGTTCGGCGCGCAGGCCACGACGATGCTCGTGATCTTCGAGGATCCTACCGGCGACGCTGCCTCCGCGGAGTTTCAGCAATTGGTGGCCGAGAGCCTCGAGCCGATCGCCGGCGACCCGCTGGTCGACGAGATCACCACCTACGCCGACTCCCCGGTCGAGATGCTGCTCAGCGAGGACGGCACGAAGACCCTGGCCGTCGTCACCCTGACCGAAGACGAGGAGGAGGCGGTCGAGGGCGCCGCCGACCTGGCCGCGAAGGTCGACGCTCCGGCCGGCGTCACGACGCACGTCACCGGCATCCCGCAGCTGTATCACGAGTTCAACGCGGAGATCGAGGCGGACCTGGTGCAGGCCGAGATCATCAGCCTGCCGATCGCGCTGGCGATCCTGCTGGCGGTGTTCGGGACGCTCGTCGGCGCGGTGCTGCCGCTGCTCGTCGCCGGGTTGGCGCTGCTATCGGCCTTCGCCGTCATCAGCCTGCTGGCCGGCGTCATTGACGTGAGCATCTTCGTCACCAACCTGGGGACGATGATCGGCCTGGCGCTGGCCATCGACTACGCGCTGTTCATGGTCAGCCGCTTCCGCGAGGAGCTGCGGCACCATTCGGTCGAGATTGCGATCGAGCGCATGATGGGAAGCGTCGGCCGGGCGGTGGCGGTTTCCGGCGTGGCCGTGGCCATCGGTCTGGCGTCGCTGATCGTGTTCGAGGCCGCCGCGCTGCGCAGCATGGGCATCGGCGGCGTCATCACCGTCGTGTTGACCCTCCTCTTCGCGCTCACCGCGCTGCCGGCCACGCTTGCCATGCTGGGCCCGCGCGTGAACCGGCTGCGCATCCCGCTGCCCGCGCCGCTGCGCCTGGTGGAGGACGACACGG
>JACDBS010000047.1 GCA_013694795.1 Chloroflexota bacterium
ATGCCGGTCAACGCCGGCGGCTCAGTGTGCGCTGCCTCCGCTGGCTGCGCTGGCTGCGGGGCGATCATGGCCGGCGCGGGATCGGGATCGGAGAGCGCCTCCAGCCGCTGGCGAGCTCGCGCCGCGCGCGACAAGGCGTCGAGCAGAATGTCGTCGTTCGCGGCCGCGATGGCCAGCCGGCCGCGCTCGGTCGGTACCAGGATCGCCGTGCGCGTGGGCGCCAGACGCACGAGCTCGATCTCCTCCTCGTCACGCAGCCGCGCCCGGCCGACCGCCCAGCCCAGCGCGCCGGTGCGCGCCCTGATGCGCGAGGCATGCTCGCCGCGGAGCTGCACCCGCGTGACCGGACCCGGTGAGAGAGGGTAGATGCGTTCGCCGCCCAGCCAGGTGAGCCCGACCGCCGACTCCTCTACCTCCAGACGGACGCTGAGGAGCACGGCCGAGGCACCCAGCGCCCCGATGACCACGATGCCACCAAGGACGGCCAGGGCGATGCCGGCGAGACCGTCGACGACCACGAGGCCGGCCGCGATCGCCCCGCTGCCGGCCAGCGCCACGACGACGGGAACGAGCAGCAGTCGCGGAAGCGACCGGGCCAGCCGGATGCGGGCGATGGGACGCACACGATGAGGCATCGGCGTCTATGCCCTTCCGGTCGGCTCCCTAGTAGACGGGGGTGAGCCAGTCACGATAGGCGGGCGCTCTGCCGCGGACCGCGTCGAAGTAGGTGCGTGACAGGTCCCTGGTCACCGGGCCCGGCCGCCCATTCCCGATCATGCGCCGATCGATCTCGATCACGGGGCTGATCTGCGCCCCGGTGCCGCACAGGAACACCTCGTCCGCGCCGTACAGCTCGGTCCGATCGAGCGAGCGCTCGACGACCTCGCGGCCGAACTCGTCTCGTGCCATCGCGATGAGCCGGCCGCGCGTGATCCCCTCGAGAATGTTGTCGGTCAGCGGCGGTGTGATGAGCACGCCGTCCTTGACGATGAACAGGTTCTCGGCGCTTCCCTCGCTCACATGCCCGTCCGCCGTCAGCATGATCGCCTCATCGAAGCCGTTGAGCTGCGCCTCGCTCTTCGCCAGCGCGCCGTTCACGTATGCCCCGGTGATCTTGCCGCGCGCGGGAATGGCGTTGTCATCCGTTCGGCGCCACGTGCTGACCTGGGCGCGGATGCCGCCTTCGGTGTCGATGTATTGGCCGAACGGGACCCCGAAGATCGTGATGTCGGCGTCGAGATTGTGGAGCCGCACTCCAATCGTCTCGGAGCTCTTGTAGACGATCGGTCGCAGGTAGACGTCCTCGCGCAACCCATCACGACGAAGGAGCTCGACGGTGATCTCGGCGAGCTCCTCGGGCGACTGGCGGACCTCCATCATCAGGAGGCGAGCGGACGCACGAATCCGCTCGTAATGGGCTACCAGCTCGAGACCGAAAAGCTGCTCCTCTTCGGCGTTCCAGTAGGCGCGGATGCCCTCGAAGACCGCCGTGCCGTAGTTGAAGCCGTGCGTCATGACGTTGATGTTCGCGTCGCGCAACGGCACGAACTCCCCGCGGAAGAACGCCCACAGCTCGGCGGTGGTCTCCACCGGTGCCGCTTGCGTCCTGCTCTCCTGCTTCAGCACTCTGGCCTCCTAGCAATCTCGATCTGCGCCGATGGCGCCCTGCGGCGCTGCGACGCCTCGAAGCGCAAGGAGTATACCCGCGCCCCGCCCTCGAGAAGCTCGCCGGGCGAGCAACGCTGCGGAATCAGTGGCCTATGCCGCAACGGCTCCGAGATCGGTGAAGAGCGCCAGGTAGAGGTAGACGAGGTACAGCGGACCACCGATGAGGAGGGTCCAGGCCGATAGCCGGCCGCGCAGCAGCATCCCGCCGAAGATGAGGATGGTGGCTGCGAACGCCACGGCCGCGGATGCAAAGTGAATGGCGCTATCCGGCGAGAAGGTCCAGGTCGTGAAGAGCAGTCCGAGCACCGTCGGCAGGCAGCTCTGGAAGACCATGGCACCGGTGATGTTTCCCATGGCGAGGGTGTCCTTGCCGTTGCGCACCCACAGCACGCTGTTGAACTTCTCCGGCAGCTCGGTCGCGATGGGCGCGATGATCAGGGCCAGAATGGTGGTGTCCAGGCCGATGACGGTCGACAGGTGTTCCACGGCACCCACGAAGATCTGGGCGCCGACGATGATCAGGCCGAGGGCGAGGACCACCTGCGCCGCGACGATTCCCATCCGTGGCTCGCCGCCGGTCACAGAATGGGCGCCGGGCAGGACGTCGATCTCGAGCATGCGAGGGCCGCTCAGGGCGCGCACCCGGGTGAGGTGCAGGCGGTTCAGCTCTTCCGGATCGCTCTCCTCTGCGGTATCGGTGAAGTGCAGCCGCACGTAGATCCCGTACAGCACGACGAGGAAGGCCGCGGCGACCCACTTCAGCGAGCTCAGCTCCTGCGGCAGGAAGGCGGTGCCGATGGCAACGCCATAGCCGACGATGAAGAAGGCGACGTCGCGACCGAGCACGCCGGTGTTCACGCGCATGTCGGTCGTGCGGCGGCCACGCCGGGTGTAGATGACGATCGCGATGCCGGTGACGAACATGGCCAGCGTTGAAAGCATGAAGGGCGCGCCCAGGATGGCGCCCACGCCCACCGCGTGTGAGCTCTCGGTGGCAACGCCGCCGAGCAGGACCGGGCCGAGGATGGCGATGACCGGGATGAGCGTCTCGGGCATGGCCGTCGCCACGGCCGCCAGCACGCTTCCGACCGCGCCCTCGGCCAGGTTCAGCTTGTGGCCGAACCACTCGATGCCGTTCGTGAAGAGCTCGGCCGCGACCAGGATGAGCGCAAGCGAGCCGATGAGCAGGATGATATCCACGGTCTATCCCTACCGGCGCTGGCTGCGGGCGCTGACTAGGGGCGCAGGTGCTGCGGCGCGTACGGCAACAGGGCGACGTGCCGCGCGCGCTTCAGAGCCGTGGTCAGCATGCGCTGATGGCGCGCGCAGGTGCCGGTCTTGCGCCGCGGCTCGATCTTGGCGCGCTCGCTCAGGTACCGTCGCAGGCGGTTCACTTCCTTGTAGTCGATGGTCTCGGCCTTGTCGACACAGAAGTTGCAGACCTTGCGGCGCCGCCGATCTCGGTAATAGTCCGCCGACTCGCGGCGGGATCGTGGACTGGCCATGTTCGGTATCGGTCCTCGTGGATCAAGTGGGTCTAGAACGGAATGTCGTCGACGTCCATCTCGGCGCCGGGCGCGGATGACCCCTGCGGCTGGCCGGCTCCGCGGGGACGGACCTGCGGTGGGGCGTCGTCGTAGGCACCGCCGCTGCCGGCGGGGGCACCCTCCTCGTCTCGCTGCCGGCGCTCGAGGTTGACGACGCGGGCGAAGCGCAGCTCGAGCGAGGTCCGCTTCTGCCCATCGTTGCCGTCGTACTCGCGGGCGCGCAGCTCGCCCTCCGCATACACCTTATTGCCCTTGCGGAACTGCTCCGCGGCACGCTCGGCGGCCTGGTCCCAGACCTCGACCCGCAGCCACAGGGTCTCCTCGACCCATTCGCCGTCCGCGCCGCGCCGGTTGCTGTTGACGGCGACGCGCAGATTGGTGACGGCCTTCCCGCTGGGCGTATAGCGCAGCTCGGGATCGGCGCCGAGATTGCCGATGATCATCATCTTGTTGAGCGACATGGCGGCTCCCTTCAGCGACGGGCGTCAGCCCGCGGCGCGCTCTTCGTCGGCCGGCTCTGGGCCGGCGGCACGGCCCGGCTCTGCATCGGCCTCATCGTCTGGTGTGTCGTCACTGGTGTCGTCCGATGTGTCATGTTCGTCCGAATCATCGTCGTCCGAATCGGTAAATGCGGCGGTGCCGCCGGATGCGACGTCCTCTTCATCGTCAGAGCGCGCGGCCGCGGCGGGCGCGAGCTCATCGGTCGTTCCGCGATCCTCGAGGACGGTTACGAGGTGGCGCAGGATTTCCTCGGTGATGAGCATGCCGCGCTCGATCTCGCGCACCTGCGCAGGCTCGATGTCAAATTGGATCAGGAAATAGCTAGCCTCGCGGTGGCGGCCGATGTCGTAGGCGAGCCGTCGCTTTCCCCACGGCGAGACCTTGCTGAGGCTGCCACCGCCATTGACGATGGCGCGCGTGACCTTCTCGACCGCAGCCTGAAGCTTGTCGTCCTCCAGGTCGGGGCTGAGCAGGAGCATGAGTTCGTATCGGCGCATCAGTAGCGTTGTCCTCCTCTCTATGGGCTTGCGACGCTCACGAGCCTTGACTCGACGCGCGGCAGAAAGGGGCCCTGGTCGAACATTGAACCACGCCTCCACGAGCGGGAGGCGCGAGGGCCAGTATAGCCGGGACCCATGCGAACCGGCAATCAGGCCAATCGCCCGTATACTCCGGCTCACCAACTTGTCTGTTACCTGAGCCGATGCCCTCCAACCCGATCCTGATCTGCGCACGTGGCACCGAACTCCGAACGGAGCTCGAGACGGCATTGACCGATGCCGGATACACGACCTCGACGGTGACCACGCCGGCGGATGCCGTGGCCGCCATGCGCGGGCGCCCGGTCGATCTCATCGTCGCCGAGGGGCTTGCCGCGTCGGGCGCCATCGCTTCGCTGCGCACGGCCAGCGAAGGCCGCATCACGCCGATCCTGGTCGTGGCTCCCGCCCACGACGTCGAGGCCCGCATCGCGTTCCTCGAGGCGGGCGCGGACGACGTCATCGCCGGAGCCTTCGCCCGCAATGAGCTCGAGGGCCGTGTCATGGCGCTCCTCATTCGCGCCGGCAAGTACCAGCCTGAAGTGGCCTCGAGCACCGGCGGCGAGCTGGTTGCCTTCTTCAGTCCGAAGGGCGGGGTGGGTACCACGACCCTCGCCGTCAACACCGCGGTCCTCCTCGCCGGAGGCGGCGCACCGGCGACCAGCGCCGGTCTGGCGTCGAACAACGGCGCGATCCCGGCCTCGCGAGTGCTGCTGGTCGACATGGACCTCCAGTTCGGACAGGTCGCCACCCATCTCAACCTGACGCCTCGCTACGACCTCGCCGGCCTCGCCGGCGATGACCAGGCGCTGTCTGATCCTGAACTGGCGCGTTCGCACCTCACGACCCATTCATCGGGCCTCGTCGTGCTGGCAGCCCCGGCCCGGCCAGAGGGCGATTTCCAGGTCGGCCTCGAGCCGCTCCAGCGCATCATCGAGCTGATGCGGCCATCGTTCGACCACATCATCGTTGATCTCGGCAGCAGGTTGGACCCGCGCAGCCTGTGGCTGCTCGAACAGGCAGACGCACACATCTTTGTCCTGTTCCCCGAGATCGCCGCATTGCGGGCCATGAGCCTGCTCATGAACTTCATGACCGAAACGACTGCGCCGCACGGGCGAACGCACCTCGTCGTCAACCACCTCTTTCCCAAGGAGCTACTGAAGACGAGGGACGTCGAGAACCTGCTTCGGGCGAAGCCCGCCGCAGAGGTCCCGTACACGGAGGTTGACATGATCCGCTCGGTCAACGAGGGCGTGCCGCTCGTCATCGCTCACCCGGCGACCCCAGCCGCGGCCGCGCTGCGCCGCGTGGCCCAGGCCGTCATCGGCATCGAGCATCACGCTCCTTCCCCCCGGAAGCGCCGGCGACGCAGCCTGTTCGGCCGTCGCTGAGGTTGGTGCCGGAGGAGGGATTCGAACCCCCACGCCTTGCGGCCGCCGGGTTTAAGCCGGCTGCGTCTGCCATTCCGCCACTCCGGCCGATCGCCTCGGTCGAAGCGTAGCGCACCCCGGGCTTCCGAGCGTGTGGCCCGGAAGTCCCATCGCGGGCTGGCGCGGCGCCGGTATGCTGTCCCGGCCGCCTTGCTGCGGAAGGGAGACCGAATGGCTGCATTTGGGGGACTCATGACACGTGGAACACGGCTGCTGCTGGCAGCAATTGTCGCGGCGGTGCTGGCACCGGCGTCGCCGACGCACGCAGCCGAAGCCACCATCGGGCGTCTGTGGGGCGCAGATCGCTACGCAACAGCCGCGGCAATCAGCCAGGCGACTTTCGCGCCCGGTGTCCCGGTGGCGTTCGTGGCGACCGGACAGGACTTCCCCGACTCGCTGGCCGGCGGACCGGCAGCGGCGAGGCTGCGCGCGCCGATGCTCCTGACCTTGGCGCGCGGCCTCCCCGACGCGACACGCGCCGAGCTGTCTCGCCTCCAGCCGGCTCGCATCGTCATTCTCGGCGGCACCACCGTCGTCTCACCCACCGTCGAAGCCCAGCTGGCTGCCTACACCGCCGGTGGCGTCACTCGCATCGCCGGCGCCGACCGCTACGCGACCGCCGCCGCCGTCAGCGCTGCGTACTTTCCCGCTGGCGTCCCGGTCGCGTATGTCGCCACAGGAGCCACGTTTCCGGATGCATTGACGGCCGGGGCCGCGGCGGCGGCGCTCGGCGGCCCGGTGCTGCTGGTGCGACCGACCGGGTTCCCCGTCGCAGTCCAGACGGAGCTGCAGCGGCTTGGGCCGGGCAGGATCGTGGTCGTCGGCGGTCCGGCCGCGGTCGCCGATACCGTGCTCGACCAGCTCAGGGCCGCGACCGGCGCCAGCGTGACGCGTACCTTCGGCGCCGATCGCTACGCGACCTCGGCCGCCATCAGTGCCGAGGCCTTCCCATTTGCCTCCAAGGTGCACCTCGCCACCGGCCTCAGCTTCGCCGACGCGGTTGCCGGCGTCCCGGCGGCCGCGGCCGCACGAGGCCCGCTGCTGCTGACGACACGGGTGGCGGTCCCCTCGCCCACCTTCACTGAGCTGCGGCGCCTGCTTCCGAGCGAGGTCGTCCTGCTCGGCGGCGAGAGCGCCGTCTCCTCGGCGGTCGTGCCATCGATCCAGCTTGCGACCTGGGAGCCGGCGACCGCGCTCGAGCGCGTGGGTCCGCACAGCTTCCGAAGCGACGGCCACACACTCCAGGCCCTCCCGGCGGACATGCTCGCCTTCGAGGGCACCTCGCTGGTGGAGATCTACGGCACGCGCGACGCGACCGGCGCCGTCCAGTTCCTGCACACCGACGGCCAATGGTACGACCATCCGGTCGGCCAGGCGCAATACGTGGTCAACATGCTGCGCAACTATCGGATCAGCCCTGACCCGGAATACCTCCGCCTTGCCATCGCCAACGCCGAGCGGCTCCTGGCGCGCGCCGTCCGCCACCAGGGCGCGATCTTCTTCCCCTACGGCTTCGACTTCGTGCTTCACGGGCGCGGCACCATGCGCGCGCCGTGGTATTCGGGCATGGCCCAGGGCATCGCCCTGAGTGGTTTCGTGCGGCTCTACCAGGTGACCAGCGACGCGAGGTGGCTCCAGGCCGCGCACGAAACGTTCGCCTCGTTCACCGTCGCGCGTCAGGACGGGAACCCGTGGGTGGCCGTCGTGGAGAACGACCTCCTCTGGCTGGAGCTGTACCCGTGGCTACCCCTCGACCACACCTACAACGGCCACAACTTCGCAAGCTTCGGGCTGTACGACTACTGGCGCCTGACTGATAGCGCCGATGCGGAGCAGCTCCTCATCGGTGCCATTACCACCACCGAACGCTTCGTGAACATCGCGCGCGTGCCCGGCGGCGTGAGCAACTACTGCCTGGCGCAGAGCTGCCTCGACCGGAGGGTCCGCAATCCTGACTACCACCTGTCGGTGATCGGCCAGTTCATCCAGCTCTACCGCTACACGCGCAATGAAACGTTCGGACGGCTGGCCGATGCCTTCACCGCCGATTATCCGAACTTCAGGCGCGGCGGCACCGTCGCGTTCCAGGCTGGCACTCACACTGCGTCCCAGTTCGACACATACGGCACGCGCACCGACGGCACGACCGCCGCGGTCGGCGCGTCGAGCGCCTCATACGCCCAGCGCACCGTGCCATACGGCTGGATCGCGCCGGGCAACGGGATCTGGTTCTACATGACCGACGGCCCCTTTGCCGGGCAGTGGATCCGCGAGTCGCCGTCCGCCGTAGCCAGGGGCTTCGTCGACCGGCTCGAGTACTACTGGCCCCGCCCCGTCGCGGTGACCGACGGACAGCACACCGGCTACCGGCTTGCCCCGGATGGAACCATCACGGAGACGAACACGGTCACATCTGCGGCTGGCACGTGGGAGTACACCGCCTCGGCCAGGATCAACGGCCAGCCGGCGGTCTCCGTCAGCTCCGGCCCCCTGGCGGGCTACTGGCTTGCCGTCGACGGCCTGGCAGGCTCGGGACCCACGGCCGCCGGGGCTGTGCTGACCACGGCGAGCACCGGCGAGGTGCAGATGTCTGCGGCGGCGCGCGTCGCGGCACCACCCGAGCCGCCATTTGATCCATTGTTGCCGCCTCTTCTGCCGGGCCAGCAGGAGCTGGGTCCCGTGGACGGGCCCTGAGCCGCGCGAAGGAATGGAGGCGACGACGGGAATCGAACCCGTGTACGCGGTTTTGCAGACCGCTCCCTGGACCACTCGGGCACGTCGCCACGCGCTCCTTTCGGCTGGCTGCCCCGCGAGGATTCGAACCTCGGTTCACGGATCCAAAGTCCGCTGTCCTACCACTAGACGACGGGGCACCGCTCGGGCCTCACGCTAGCAGGTCAGCGGCGATCCGCA
>JACDBS010000052.1 GCA_013694795.1 Chloroflexota bacterium
CCGCTCGGAAGACCGCGCCCAACCGCATGGCATCCATGCCACCGATTCTGAGCGCCGGCGCTTACCAACCGCTTACCGGCCGATTATTCGTGCCTTGCATGCTGTTGTCGGCGGCGGCGGGACTTCATGCCAAACCATTCATGCCTTGACTGCCACCGGTCCCAGACTGGGCGGTAGCCGCCCACGCATGCACCGAGTGACTGGTGGGTCAGGAATCAGGCCTATAGGGACGAGTCCACGCACGGGACCGGGCCGATAGGGGCGAATCGGTGCCCAACTGCGCCCCTAACAGTCACCTGATGAATCGGCGGGCATGAAGCGCAGGCTTACAGGGCCGCAGCCTCCGAACGACCTGCGCGCCGTTCATCCGCTCGGTGGCGAAGCGGAAACACGATGTCCCGCAGCACCACGTCCGCAACGGCCACCAGCGGAATGGCGATGATGCCCCCCACAATCCCGGCCAACGAGGTACCGGCCACCACGCCCAGCAGCACGGCGATGGCGGAGAGGTTCACCACGCGCCCCTGGATGTATGGCGTGATGACGGATCCCTCGAGCTGCTGGAGGACGACGAGCCACGCCAACATCAGCAGCCCCGTCAGCGGCGAGACGGTGAGTGCCACGAGGACGATCGGTCCGCCGGCAATGAAGGCGCCCGCCAATGGGATGGCCGCCGTGACGAACGACAGGGCCCCCAGCGGCACGGCGAACGGAACGCCCAGGATCAGCATGCCGGTCGCAGAACCGACACCGATGATCGCCATGACCATGAGCTGGGCTCGAACGTAGGAGCCCAGCCGCAGGAGCGCATTGCGCGAGACACCGATGACGACCTCCCGGTCCCCTTCGTCAATGAACTCGAGTGCCCAGCCCCGAACGCGGTCGCGCTCGATGAGCATCAGCGCCGAGAGGAAGATCACCACCAGCGCATTCGTCAGGATCCCGACCAGCGTGAGCGGAACGCTGAGCAGCGAGCCGATCTCCGGCAGCGCGTCCTGCGCGCCACCGGTCAGGCTGTCGATGAGGTCCTCGCCCGACCCCGCGCCGGCGATGCCGTCGATGAGCGAGATGACCCCCGCCCGCAGATCGGCGGCAATGCGCGGCGCGTCATCGGCGAACTGGACGGCCCCACGCACCAGGGGCGGAAAGATCAGGAACAGGACCAGGCCGAAGGCCCCGATGAGAAGCGCGTAGGCCAGCAGTACGGCCAGGATCCGAGGCATGAAGCGCTCGAAAGTGCGGACGACCCCGTGGAGTCCGGCGGCCAGCAGGATGGCCAGGAACACGAGGATGAGCAGCAGGCGCAGTTGGTACAGCAGGTATGACGCGAGCACCACGGCGACCACCACCAGGCTGGCGCGCAAGGTGATGCCGGCGATGCTCCGCGGCTCTTCCTTCTCGGCCATGACGGCTGGGCGCGATGCGGCCGGCGGCCGTGCCATGAGCCGTCCCGCGGTCGAGCGCCACAGCCAACCAGGCAGGCGCGAGAGGGCAGAGAGGACGCGGCTGATCACCGCGAGCCGTGTTTGACCCCGTAGACCTGCGCGCGGGGAAGGCGGGCAGCCTCGTCCTCGGCGCGGACCCGCTCCGTGGCGACCTTCAGTGCGACGGGCGTGTCGGCCGGCGACCCACCCTCCCGCGAGATCAGCCAGCGCAGCCCGATGGCCGTGAGCGTCGCGCCCCCTGCGCTGCCCGGCTCGATGAAGGGGATGACGACCATCCCCCGCCGCCCGAGATCCTCGACCGCCAGTTGAAGCCGATACGGATCAACTGCCAGCTCATCGGCCAGTGGCGACAGGTCGACCGTGCGGTTCGGGAACTGGCGCAGAAAGCGCAGGATGGCGGCGTCCAACTGCCATCCGTCGATGGGCGCCTCCGTGGCCGCGGGGACCGTCGCCACCGACGCCGCAACGGCCGGCTCCGGGGTGATGGTGGAGTCCGGATCGCCCTTCTGGGCGGGCTTGCGCTGGCGCTTGGTGATCACGGGCGACAGGATAGCAAGCGTGGCGGCGTAGACTGCGACCGCCGTGACCGAGCTCGACCCCTACGCCGTCCTTGGCGTGCCACGCAGCGCCACGCGCGAGGAGATCGCCAGGGTCTACCGCGCCCTCGCAAAGCAGCACCATCCCGATGTCAACACCACGCCGACTCCGCGCATGGCGCGCATCAACGAAGCCTGGCGAACCCTGTCCGATGCCGGCCGCCGCGCTCAATGGGATCGCGCGCACAGCCTGGCCGCGGCACGGCATTGGGCCCCTGCACCACCTCCGTCTCAACCGTTCCGCCGCCCCTCGGCAGCGCCGGACGTTCCGCCGTCGCCGATGGACTCCGGCCGAGTGGTGATCGGTGTCCTGGCGGGCGTCGGGTTGCTGCTGGCGGTGCTCATGATCGGCATCTCCGCGGCGTCGCAGCCTGCCGACGAGCGCCTCCGCTTCACGAGTGATGAGCTCAGCTTCGCGTACCCGCCCGATTGGAGCCTGACGCCAGGCGACGCGACCGATCCCGTGGGCCATCGGGTCCTCGCCCACATCGTGACCTTCGCCGTCGAGCCGGCGCAGTTGTGCACCAGCTCCGCCAGGCCCTGCGAGCTCACCGGCGACGCCATCCCACCGGGCCATGCGTCCATCGTCATCAGCGCCTGGGAGGGAGGGACGCCTCCGGTGCCGGATCCCGTCGTGTCACGACCATACGGCCTGGACGCCGACGCAATCATCGATGGTCAACCGGCGGCAAGCGAATTCCGACGAGCCCCGGACGGCACCCTCGTGGCGTGGTGGCAGCTCAGCCCACCCGGCTTCCCGGACCGATGGATCGAGATCCGCGCGGACATCAGCGGCCCGCAGCGCGAGCAGGACGAGATGCTGAGCGACGTCGAGCATATGCTCAGCACCGCCGAGTTCGAGGATTGGGGCGGCGGCTGACCGTGGCACGGGTCAGCCAGCGGCGGAGCCCCGGAACATGGCTGCCTCTCCCCTTGATCTGGAGTCCTTGGGAGGCTGTTCCTGCCCGCATATTCACCGAGCGACTCTTGGAGCATCAATTGGTCGCCGTCAATGCCCAGGGGCGCGCTTCGGCCGAGCGTGGCGCAGCCGGCACGAGGTCCTCATCGTCGCCGATACCGACCCTAGTAGTCACCGGGCGAATGTCTGACCGCAGCCTGGCTCAGCGGCACCAATAACAGCCACCCGGCGA
>JACDBS010000087.1 GCA_013694795.1 Chloroflexota bacterium
GCTCCGGCCAGACCCGCGACGCCGGCCGCGAAGGCATGTCCGAGCGCGGGGGAGGCGACCCCGACCTGGCGCTCTCCGGCGGTCACCACGCCCACCACGATGACCAGCAACGCGCCGAACAGGCCCGCACCAAGAGTTGCCGTCCAGGCCCGTGCGACGCCAAGCTGGGTCGCACCCGTTGCGGCGGCGCCGGCGGCCAGGCACATGGCAACCATGTACGTCGCCGGCAGAGCACGGTCAGCGTCGGCCGGCGGCGCGGCGACGAACCAGGCAATGGCCATGATCGGTGCGGCCAACATGCCCAGGGCCGCGACCCAGGTCAGGGGGCGCGTCCAGTCCTCGGGATCTTCGGGAGGAACGACCTCGCCCAGCCGTACGCTGATCGGGACGAGGTCGTCGTCGGTCACGCGGCTCCGACGCCCTGCGCGGCCGGCACGCTTGCCAGCCGAAGCCCCAGGATGCGCCCGCCGAGCTCGAGCATCATCCCGCCCGCCTGCGCGGCGAGCGCGGCGTCATCGCTGTCGAGCGCCAGCGTTGCCAGCGCCTCCAGCTCGGAGATGGCGCGCGGCGTGTCGAGGTCGTCGTCCATGGCGGCCAGGAAGCGCTCGCGATGTTCGCGGACAATCTCGGGCAGGTCGCCGTCTTCATCAAATGCCACATCGGCGGAGGCAAGCTCATCGGCCCGCACGCGGGCCTGGCTCAGGCGTGCGGTCGCATCGGCGGATTCATCCAGGTCGCCGTCGCTGAAGTGGACCTCCGCGCGGTAGTGCTGCGAGACCAGGTAGTGGCGGATGGCATCGCCTGAATACGTGCGCAGGAGGTCGTTCACCAGGACGAGATTTCCCAACGACTTGCTCATCTTGTCGCCGTCGTAGCCGAGCATGCCGGCGTGGGTCCACCAGCCGACGAATGGCCGATCGCCGGTCGCGCCCTCCGACTGGGCACGTTCCGACTCGTGGTGCGGGAAGAGCAGGTCGGCGCCGCCGCCGTGAATCTCGAACTGCGTGCCGAGGTAGGCCATCGACATGGCCGAGCACTCGATGTGCCATCCGGGTCGCCCGGGGCCCCACGGCGACTCCCATGACGGCTCGTCCGCCAGCGAACGCTGCCAGAGGACGAAATCGAGCGGGTCGCGCTTGCCGGGCATGTCCGGCACGTTGCCGCGCTCGTTGGCGAGCGGCAGCATCTCATCGCGCGGCAGCTTCGAGAGCTCGCCGTAGCGCGGATCGGCCGAGATGCTGAAGTAGACGTTGCCCTCGGCCGCGTACGCGAGGCCGTTGGCCACCAGCTTCTCGATCAGCGACAGCATCTGGGGGATGTGCTGCGTCGCGCGCGGATAGTGGTCCGGCGGCAGCCAGTTGAGCGCCGCCATCTCGTCCAGGAAGGTGGTGACCCATCGGTTTCCAAGCGCCAGGTAGTCCTCTCCGGTCTCGCGCGCCTTGCGCAGCATGTCGTCGTCTACATCGGTCAGGTTCTGGACGTACCTGACGTCATGGCCCAAGTATTCGAGATACCGATGCAGGACGTCGAAGCCAACATAGGTGAAGGCGTGCCCCAGGTGGCCGGTGTCGTACGGCGTCACGCCGCAGACGTACAGGCCGACCCGGTCGCGGCCACCGATGGGCTCGAAAGGGAAGAGCCCGCCTCTGCGGGCGTCGTACAGGCGAAGGGTCACGCTGCGGATTCTAAAGCGGTCAACGGAAATTGCGCGGAGAGCTGGACGGGACGATAGAATCGCCCGACCGATGGGGGAGTCTGCTGCCGACCGCGTCACCGTATCGGAGTCCGAGCATGGAAGTCCTGCGTTGGTTGCTCTTCTTCGCGATTGCGATGTTCCTGATCGTCGCGGGGATCTTCTTCGTCATGGGCAGACCCCTGCCCCTGCCGCGCTTCTAGCGGGTCACCAGAACGATCAGCGGCCCTTGGTGAAGCCCTGGTGCAGGCCCAATCGCCGCAGTACGGTCGGGATGTTGATCGCCCAGCCGACCCCGAGCGGGCGCGGGCTGAACATCTTCGGCGAGCGCGGATTCCAATACGCCTGGCGCAGACCCTCGAGGGACGGCAGCCGGAAGTCGTATGGCACGACGCCCAGCAGCTTCCCGTTCCAGGTCCGCTCGGCCGGCGGCTTGCGCAGCTCGGTGTACAGCGCGCCAGCCACCGCGCCAAGGACGGCCATGCGCAGCAGCCACATCAGGTCACCGAACTCGCCGCGCGCGGTATCGGCGCGGCGCCCCAGATCATCGCGAACGTTGTCAATCATGAGTCCTCCTTGGCGCAGGTAATCGCAAGCGCCGTGCCGGGTCGTGCTGCCGGTACTCTAGCGCCAGCACTGATGCCGACGCACGCTCCGCCCTTCCTTGATGCCGATGCCATCCGCGCCGCAGTGCCCATGGCAGAGCTGCTCGACGCGGTCGAGGCCGCCTACCGCGACGTCGCCGCCGGGCGCGATCTCTCGCCGATTCGATCGCGGGTGCCGCTCGCCGGCGGCGACCTGCTGGTCATGCCCGGCGTGCGCGAGGGCGGCGCCGGCGTCAGCGTTAAGCTCGTGACCTTCATGCCGCACAACACGGAACGCGGCCTTCCGACCATTCACGCCATCGTCGTGTGGTTCGACGCCAGGACCGGGCGGCCCCTGGCGCTGCTCGACGGCGAGGCCGTGACCGCCATGCGCACCGGGGCGGCGTCGGGCGTTGCCACCCGACTCCTGGCACGGACGGACGCCGAGACGCTGGCGGTCATCGGTGCTGGCGCTCAGGCGGAGTGGCAGGTCCGAGCGGTCCTGGCCGCCAGGGACATTCGGCGGGTGCTGGTCCATGCACGCTCGGTCGAGGGTCGGGAGACCTTCGCCGAACGGGTGGCAAGGGCAACAGGCATCGAGACGGTGGCTGTTACGACGGCCGAGGCCGCCGTGCGCGAGGCGGATGTGGTGTGCTGCGCCACCACCTCGTCGGAGCCGGTCTTTGACGCGGCCTGGGTACGGCCGGGGTCGCACGTCAATGGCATCGGCTCCTTCCGGCTGGGGATGGTGGAGCTGCCGCCGGAGCTGTTCGCCCGCGCCGCCGTGGTCAGCGTGGATGCACGGGCCGCGGCCATGGCAGAGGCTGGCGACCTCGTGGCCGCCATCGACGCGGGCCTAGTTGCGGAAGAGGACGTGCTGGAGATCGGCAGCGTGGATCGTGGCTGGGCGGAGGGTCGTGATGCCGACGCCATCACCGTCTTCAAGTCGGTCGGCCTCGCGATCCAGGACGTCGCCGCCGCGGAGCTCGTCGCCCGCCGGCTGCTGGGGGCCGAACAGCCCGGCGACTGACCAACGCTCCGTGAAGCGGGCAATGAGCCGCTGCACGATCACCCGCAGGTTTAGCCAGCGCGCTGGCATGACCATGGCACGGGGCTCGCGCGCTGTAGCCTCAGCAGCGTTAGGCTCGAACTCGACGAGGCGGTGCATCTCCGACAGCGCGCGTGGTTTGGCCGGCGCAGGCTCAGGAGCGATGGTGACCTCAATCGTGGCGGGCGCTTCGCTCACCGCCACCACGATCGGCTCCGGGTTCGGCGGCGGTGGAGGCGGTGGCGCCGCCAGCCCAACCTGTCCGCCGCCGGGCGTCGGAATCGGCGGGACCGGCGTGGGGGCCGGCGTCGGAGCCGTGGTCGGCATCGGTGTGGGGGATGGAGTCGGAGCTGCCGTCGGCTGCTCGCTTGGCGCCTCGGTAGGCGGCGGCGTCGGAACCGGCATGGGGGTGGGGACCGGCGTCGGCATCGGTGTGGGAGTTGGAGAGGGGATGGGCATGGGCGTGGATGGCGGCGGAGCCGCGCTCACGACGACCCCGGGATAGTAGATGGCCATGATCTCGGCTGCGCTTCTGCCGTCCAGCCCGCAGGCCTGCGTGCCCCACTGGAACATCTGCCAGCCATTGGCCCGCGCGCCGCATGCCTCGTACGCCTGCCCGGCGTTGTAGTACGTCGCGAAGATGCGGCCGTTCTTATGAGCCAGCGTGCCCCACGTGGCGTCGACCGCCGCGGCCATGGGTGCGTAGGTTGGGCGCGATGGGTCGTAATGCTGGTCGCGCGTCGAGTCGAAGACGTCGAAGCATTGACCGGCGCTGCTGGTGTACCCGCGCCAATGGATGACCTGGTACCAGGCGTAGTTCTTCACGGCCAGCGCACCGGAGCGCAGCGACTCGGTGGTCCAGTAGCTGATCCACTCGCGAGACAGCACGTTTTTCAGATACGTCCCGAAGTCGACCGTCTCGACCGCCCCGCTGGCGGTTCGGTACACGCGGATGGTCGGCGGTGGCACGGTCTCGGATACATGAGCGCCGCATTCGCCGGCGGCCGATGCGGTAGGGGGAACCGCCATGGGTGCCAGCGCCGCGGACAGGGTGATCGCGGCGAGCACGCTCGCCAGGCTGCGTTGTCGTTGCATGGGTCACTGACCGTATCGGTCGCGTGACCCCACGGCACCCCACCGAAAGTACCGGCAGGGTCTTGGTCAGCCTTAATCAGCCCAGCGGTGGATCCGCTCACGCACGGTGTCGAAGCCGAGCTCGTCGCACAGAGCGACGAACCGATCACGAGGGACGCCGTGCCACTCGAGGTCGTCGAGGGCGTCCGCCCGACCGATATCGGCGTCGCGATTCAGCGTCGCCAGGCGGCGATACAGGATCGCGTCGGCGCGCTGCTGCACCAGCGTGGCCGCCAGGCGCGAGGCGTTGCGGACGGGCAGGTCCCAGTCGAGCGCCGAGGCCGGGATCGACTCGAGGTGCATCCACCGCGCGAGGACCACGGCTGCGGACCTCGCGCCCCAGCCGGGCAGGCCGGGGAAGCCGTCGCTGCTGTCGCCAACGAGCGCCAGGTAGTCGGGGATGCTCTCCGGCGCCACCCCGAACTTGGCGATGATGCCCGCCTCGTCGTACGTGACACGTCGCATTCGGTCGCGCAGGACGATGCGCTCGCCGTCCACGAGCTGTCCGAGGTCCTTGTCCACCGAGCAGATCACGATCTGCTCGATCCGATCATCCGCGCCAAACCGCTCGATCGCCGCAGCGACGGCGTCGTCGGCCTCGTCCTCGACCATTGCCCAGACGCAGATGCCGAGAGCCTCCAGCGCTCGCTCCGCGTCCTGGAATTGGGCCAGCAGCTCGGGGTCGACGCCCGCGCTCGACTTGTAGCCGGCGTACAGGTCGTTTCGCCATGACTCGATGACATGATCGGTCGCCGCGCCGATGTGCGTGACATCCGGCTCGCGGAGCAGCGACAGCATCGAGTCGACCAGGCCCTGCACGGCATTCACCGGCCGGCCGTCCGGGGCTCGGCGCGGCGGGCGCGAGTAGTACGCGCGGAACAGCTCGAACGTGGCGTCGACGAGATGGAGCTTCATCGGTCATGCGATGGTAGCGGGCCCCAGAGCCGGCAAGCCGCCAGTAAGCGGCTGGTAATCGGCGACGTGCAAGATGTCGGATGTGGGGAACGTGGCGTGGGAAGCGTGCCCTGCTCCGCCGGCCCGGGTTCCCGGCCGGGGTCGGCGGGCCACGCCGCGTTCTCCCATCTCGCGCGCAGTCAGACCGCGAGCGGTTCCTTGTACTCGCCGTATACCCGACGGAGCACGCCGCACATCTCGCCGATGGTGGCGTACGCCTCCACCGCCGCGACGATGGCGGGCATGAGATTCACGTCGCCGGCGCGAGCTTCGTCCTCGAGCCGTTGCACGGCGGCGGCGTGGGCGGGTGCGTCCCGCTCGGCGCGCACCCGTATCAGCCGGTCGAGGTGGCGGCGCTCCTGGACCTCGCTGATCTCGAGGAGCGGGATGCGCGGTTCCTCACCGGGATCGGCGAACTTGGTGACGCCGATGATCTCGCGCTCCTTCGCCTCGATCTCGCGCTGCTGCTCGTAGGCGGCATCGGCGATCTCGGCTTGTGGAAAGCCGGCCTCAAGGGCGCGAACCATGCCGCCCATCTCATCAATCTGGCGAATGTAGGCCCAGGCACGCTGCTCCGTCTGGTTCGTCAGCGTCTCGACAAAGTAGGACCCGCCCAGGGGATCGACCGTATTGGCGACACCTGACTCCTCGGCCAGGATCTGCTGCTGGCGCAGGGCGAGCATGGCGGCGTCTTCGCTGGGGACCGCCCACGCCTCATCGTACGCATCGGTATGGAGGCTCTGCGTGCCACCCAGGATGCCGGCAAGCGCCTGGATGGCGACCCGCGTGAGGTTGTTCAGGGGTTGCTGTGCGGTCAGCGACACGCCGGCGGTCTGGGTGTGGAAGCGCATCCAGGTGGAGCGCTCGTTCTCGGCCGCGAAGCGCTCGCGGCACAGCTTGTACCAGATGCGGCGCGCGGCGCGGAACTTGGCAATCTCCTCGAAGAAGTCATTGTGGCTGTTGAAGAAGAACGACAGCCGCGGCGCGAAGTCGTCGAAGCGCATCCCGCGCGCGAGGGCATCCTCAACGTAGGCGATGCCATCGGCGATGGTGAATGCCAGCTCTTGCACGGCGGTCGAGCCGGCCTCGCGAATGTGGTAGCCGCTGATGGAGATCGTGTTCCAGAGCGGCAGCTCGCGGGTGCCCCACTCGACCGTGTCGGTCACGAGCTTCAGCGACGGAGCCGGCGGGAAGATGTATTCCTTCTGGGCGATGAACTCCTTGAGGATGTCGTTCTGGAGGGTCCCGGAGAGCGAGGCGCGGGGCACGCCGGCCTTCTCGGCGGCCACGATGTACATGGCCCAGATCATGGCAGCCGGGGAGTTGATCGTCATCGACGTGCTGATCTCGCCGACGGGCAGGCCGGCGAGCAGGAGCTCCATGTCGGCCAGTGAGGAGACCGCGACCCCGCACGTGCCGAACTCCCCCTCGGCCATGGGATCGTCGTGGTCGTAGCCGTACAGGGTCGGCATGTCGTACGCGATGCTCAGGCCGGTGCCGCCGGCCCCGATCAGCTTCTTGAACCGATCGTTCGTGTCCTCCGCGGTGCCGAAGCCGGCGAACATGCGCATGGTCCACAGCCGGCCGCGATGGCCGGTCGGGTGGATTCCGCGCGTGAAGGGCGGCTCGCCGGGCAGGCCGAGGTCGTCGATCTCGTCCCAACCGCGTGCGGTGTCGGCCGGCGGGCTGAACGGGTAGCGGGGTCGATCCGCGTCAGGGTCATTGGCCGGATCGGCCAGGTCGGCGGGTGTGTAGAGCCGATCGATCTCGACGCCCGACTGGGTGATGAAGCGCGGACGACGCTCCGGCCCCTTCTCGAGGGCAGGTTTCAGCCGCTCGGACTCCCATCGGTCCTGGTGCTCCCGCCAGCGCTTGCCGTGGCTCATGGCCGCCAGTGTGCGGGCAAGACCGATGCCGCCGCAAGCTATGGGCACGCCGGTTGCAATGGCCAAAGCCATGGTCGGACTGATTCGCCGCTTCGTGATCGGCTGGCTGCTCGTGAAGCTCTTCAAACGGGTAGCGGCCGGCGGTCGTCGCGACCGCCGCACCTAGAGCATTGTCGGATGCCAAGCAGGATCGCCTGCCGGGCGAGGTTCATCCCGTTCGGACGGCTTCGCGCTCCAGGGTGAGGGCGCGCTTGGCCTCGAAGCGAGCGGCCTGGGCGTCGAGATCGGTCATGAAGCGGCGCAGCTCCTCGCGGCGCAGCTCGGCCGATGGTGTCAGGTCGGTGAGCTCGAAGACGCCCCAGTACTGAAGCAGAGGCCAGATCACCTCGTCGTGGTGCACCCGCAGGTCGTAGATGCCGGCCTTCGCCATCTGGGCCGCCTTGCGGGTGAAATTGACCATGCCGGCGCCGGGCATCTGGAAGTCGGTGATCTCATCGGCGATGGCGTGGACGGCGGCGGAGGGATCCACGTTCATGGCCTCGGACAGCATGTCGCGATAGAAGTCCATGTGCAGGTTCTCGTCGGACGCGATGCGGTTCATGATCTTGTCAGCCACCGGGTCCGAGGAATAGCGGCCAGTGTTGCGGTGACTGATCCGGGTCGCGAGCTCCTGGAAGGCGACGTAGGCAAGGCCGCGCAGCACGTTTCCCCCGTCATCGTGGTTGTAGGCCGTCTGGAGCTGGTTCATGCGTCCGCGCTCGAGCGCGATGGGGTCGATGTTGCGCGTGACCACCAGGTAATCGCGTAGCACGATCGCGTGGCGTCCCTCCTCGGCAGTCCATCGGTTCACCCAGTTGATCCAGGCCCCGTCGCCGCTGCCGAACATGCGATGAATCTCACGGTGGTAGCTCGGCAGGTTGTCCTCGGTCAGCAGGTTGACCTCGAACGCGATCTGCGCCACGCCGCTGATGCGGGGCTGGTCGGGAGTCCACGGCTCCTTGTCGAAGTCACGGCCCATCGAGTAGGGGATGTAGTCGTGTGGGAACCACTCCTTCGCCATCCCGAGGTGTCGGTTGAGCAGTTCTTCGGCGGCCGGCTCAAGCTCGGCGAGGATGTCGCGGGGGGGCATGAAGGTCTGCGTCGTCATGGGTGCTCCGGCGGGTTGATCTGGCGCACCGCTCTATCCCACGACGCGCAATTCATGTACGGCTGAACCCCCATCCTCGCACGAATCGGGCCAATGCGCTCCGTGCTGGTCACCTCGTTCGTCCTAGGGATAGAGGCCGCGAAGCATCGTAGCGTCGGCCACGCGCGACACGGCGAGCATCATGGCGGCGCTGCGCAGGTCGACGTTCTCCGCAGTGGCCATGGCCTGGATGCCGGCCATCGCCTTGTCCACGATCCGGTCGAGTTCGCGCTCGATCTCCCTCTCGGACCAGAAGAAGGCCTGCATGTCCTGCACCCACTCGAAGTACCCGAGGACCGTGCTGCCGGCACTACAGATGATGTCCGGGATGACGGTGACCCCGCGATCCGCCAGCAGGACGTCGGCCGCGGGCGTCGCGCCGCCGTTGGCAACCTCGGCCACGATGCGGGATCGAATGGTGCCGGCATTGGCATCGGTGATCTCCCCCTGGAGCCCGGCCAGCACGAGGATGTCGCAGTCGACGGCGAAGAGGTCCGCCTTCGTCATCGGTTCCGTTTCGGGCAGGCCGCGAACGGCGTCGTGCTCGCGCATCCAGTCCGTCGCACGCTCGTGGCCGATGCCCTTCGGGTTGCCGACCGCTGCGCGGTCGTCGGCGAGGCCGATGATGACCGCCCCGGCCTTCGCCAGCTCCTCGGCCACCGTCATGCCCACCCGCCCAAAGCCCTGGAT
>JACDBS010000167.1 GCA_013694795.1 Chloroflexota bacterium
CGGTTCGTCCTTCCCGTCTCGCTGGCAGGCGTCGCGACGGGCGTGCTTGCCGCCGACATGGCCCCGCTGCCGGTTCTGGGGCCGGTGATCGCGGGTGCGACCGCCTTCGTCGTCGGGTCGTTGGGCCGAAGCGCAGCCATCGGCATCATCGGTGTGGCGTTCATCGCCTTCGGCGCGGGTGCCTGGCGCGGAGAAGCGGCCGCCACCACGGGCCATCCCGAACAGGCCTCGGTCGCCGACCTCGTCGACGGCGGCGAGCACGAGCTGGTCGGCACCGTGCTTGACGACCCGCGACCGAGGGAGGATCGGCTCCAGCTGGTCATCGGCGACATCGTGGCCGCGCGCGATGGGAAAGCGATATCCCTGGCCCATCGGCTGCTCGTCTGGCTGCCGCGCGGGATCGACGCCGGCAGTGGTGATCGGCTTCGCCTGCGCTCGCGCATCCAGCTTGCCGAGGACTTCGACGGGTTCGCGTATCGCGAGTACCTGGCGCGCCAGGGAGTGGGCGGAATCGCACGGGCGCGTTCCGCGGAGATCGTGGAGGTCGCGACCGGGCCGGGGAGCCTCTTGGCGGGCGTCCGCGGCGCGCTCCTCGGCGGCCTGAACGACCTTGTCCCAGAGCCCGAGGCGGCGCTGGGCGCCGGGATCCTGCTCGGCGTGCGCGCGTCGATCGCGCCGGAGATCAACGACGCGTTCGCAACCGCCGGCCTCACCCATGTCGTCGCGATCTCGGGCTGGAACATCGCCATCGTCGCCGCACTCGTGGCCGCCCTCGTTCGACCATTAGGCAAGCGGCCTGGCGGGCGATGGACGACGGCCGCCGTCGCCGCGGCCAGCGTCGGCGGCTACGTCGTGCTCACCGGCGCGAGCCCATCGGTGGTGCGGGCGGCGCTCATGGCCGGCGCAATGCTGGTCGCCCGGCTGGGCGGATCTCGGGCGCACGCCGCCTCGGCGCTCGCCCTGGCCGCGCTGGTCATGCTGCTGGCGGCCCCATCGGTGCTGTGGGACGTCGGCTTCCAGCTCTCGCTCCTGGCCACCGGTGGCCTCATCTGGTTCGGCGCGCCCATGGAGCGCCGACTCGCAGGTTGGCCACCATGGATTCGGGAGCCGGTGGCGCTCACGATGGCCGCCCAGCTCACGACCCTCCCCGTCATCCTGGTGAACTTCGAGCGCCTCTCGCTGGTGGCGCCCATCGCGAACGTCCTTGTCGTCCCATTCGTGCCGTTGGCGATGCTGTTCAGCGCCATCGCCTCCGTGGCTGGGATGCTGGACGGCGCTGTCCACGCGCCGCTGATCGGCACGGCCGTCACCTGGTTCGCCGGTGGTACCGCCTGGCTGGTGCTGCGCGTCATTGTCGCCCTGGGCAGCGCGGTCGCATCGGTGCCGTTCGCCGCGGTGGAGGTGACTGTTCCGCCGTCGCTCGCGATCGCCTGGCTGCCGATCCTGGCCCTCGCCAATTGGGCTGTGGGTGGGCCGCTCAACGTCGACGAAAGCACGAAAACGGATGACCAGCCGAGCGCCCTGTCCACCACTTTCCGGCGGGTCCTGCGGCCACTCCCGATCGTCGGCTGTCTGGGAGCAGTGCTTCTCGCGATCACCCTTGGCTCACTCCCTGATGGCCGGCTGCACGTGACCGTGCTCGATATCGGCCAGGGCGACGCCATTCTGGTCGAGGCTCCGAGCGGCACGACCATGCTTGTGGATGGCGGCCCGGACCCGGAGCGCACACTGCGGCGGCTGGGCGCGAACCTGCCCTTCTTCGTGCGACGCATCGACCTGCTCGTCCTGAGCCATCCGCACCAGGATCACGTCGCCGGCCTGCTGGAGGTTCTCCAGCGCTTCCGCGTCGGCGCAGTCCTGCACGCCGGACTCGGTTACGAAAATCCGGCCTACGATCGCTTGCTGACCGACGCGACACACGCGTCGGTCCCGCTGGCAGTTGCTCGGACGGGGCAGATGATGACGCTTGACCCGGCCACATCGGTCCAGGTTCTCTATCCCAGCGAGGTGGATGCTGGGGCTCCGCTGCCGGACGGCGACATCAACAACGGATCGATCGTGCTCCTGCTGCGCCATGGCGGCTTTTCTGCTCTGCTCACCGGGGATGCCGAATCGCCGGTTGAGGCCGCCCTGCTCGCCCGCGACCTGCTGCCGCCGGTCGACATGCTGAAGGTCGGACACCATGGCTCGAACTCGTCCACAACGCCGGGCCTCCTCGATGCGACGCGCCCATCGGTCGCCGTCATCTCTGCGGGCGAGGGCAACGAGTACGGACACCCTGCGGGGGAGACGCTGGCGGTACTCTCGACTCGCCGTGGACTCGCGGTGCTGCGCACCGATCTCGACGGCGACGTGGAGGTCAGCAGCGACGGGCAGACCTACCGCGTCAGGACCGATGCCGGCTGGAGCTCGCCCCGCCCGGTGCAGGGCGACAGGAGCGCGGGTAGCATCCCTTCGTGGCCATTCCAGACCGATCCACCGTGGAGCGCCTGCTCAGTGAGCTGCCCGACGGGATCATCGTCCATTCGGAGGGCGTCGCTCGCGTGGCCGTGGCCGCGGCCGGATTGGTCGCTGAAGCAGGGATCCCCATCGACGGGGCGCTGCTCAAGGCGGCGGCGCTGCTGCACGACATCGATAAGGTCGAAATCCGGCGAACGGGCGGCGAGCACGGCATCGTCGGCGCACGGCGGCTGGAGGCGATGGGCTACTTCGAGCTCGCCGTGCCGGTCGCCTCCCATCCGATCACCGCGCTGCTTGACGACGATCGGTTCCCCATCGGCTGGCCATCGGTGCTGGTTGCCGTGGCGGATCGGCACGTGGCCCAGGGGTTCATGACCATCGATGAGCGGCTGGACGACATGAAGGCACGCCATCCGGAGCACGCCGACTCCATCGAATCCGCGCGGCGGCCGGCGCACTCCCTGGAGGCGGAGCTGGCGGCGGCAACCGGGCTGGCGGTCGACGCCCTGGTGGAACGGCTGCGCGCAGCCTGGGAGGCCGACGCGTGACGGTCTCGCTCATCCTGCTCCACGGCGACGACGGGTTCGGCCTGGACGCGGCGCTGGGCGAGTTCGCCCAAGAGGTGGACGCCACCGACCGCGCCGAAATCATCCCTGACCGCACGCCGGACGAGGGCGCCATCGACCGCGCGCGCCTGGAGGCCGGCACGGTGGGCATGTTCGGCTCGCACCTGGCGGTGCTGCGCCAGCCTCTGAAGGCTGCCGGACGTTCGACCGCTGCGGCGGATCGGCTCCTGGCGCTGGTGAGCGAGCTGCCCGACGGGTCGGCGCTGGCGCTGGTGGAGGAGCGTCCATCGCGCGACATCACCAAGCCGCCCGCCCTGCTCAAGCGCCTGGCCGAGGCGGTCAAGGCGCGCGGCGGGCGCATCGAGGAGCACGGCGCCCCGCGTCGCGGCGAGCTGCGCGGCTGGATCACCAGCCATGCGGCGCGCACGGGGGTCAAGATCGAGGTGCGCGCGGCGCACATCCTGGCCGAGCGCATCGGTGGCGCCATCTGGGAGACCGATATCGAGCGCGGCGAGATGACGCGCATCGCCGATTCGGAGCTGCGCAAGCTGGCCACCCATGCCGGCGAGCGGCCGATCAGCGCCGAGGACGTCGAGGCATTGACGGCGGACACGCGGCCCGCATCGGTCTTTGCCATCACCAACGCCATCGACCGGCGCGAGCCGGGCGCTGCTGCCGAGGCGCTGCGACGAGCGCTGGCGGAGGGACAACCCGGGCTACGCATCCTGGCCTCGCTGGCCGGGCGGGTGAGCGACCTGATCGTGGCGCGCGACCTGGCGGCTCGCAAGACGCCGCCGCATGAGATCACCAGGCGCGTGGCGCGTGGCAACGCGCGGATGGCGGAGCGGCTGGTGGACGCCGCACGGCGCTATCGGGGCGAGGAGCTGGAGGCGATGCTCATCGGCCTGTTCGAGGCCGATATGGCCATCAAGACGAACGTGATGGCCGAGGAGCCGGCGCTGGTCGCCTGGCTGGGGGAGCACGTGCTGGCGACCCGGAGTTCGTAGCCCGCGCAGCCCGTGCGATATATGGGCCAAATTGCACCGGAACTGGGTTCTGCGCGCGGTCTGTCCACTCCATGCGACACCGGTGAGCGTGACCGGCGCCGCGCGGCGCGCCTCATGCGTGCGGGTGTCCAGTCCACTGGACAAACCGCGCCTGGCCCGCGCTTCCGGTGCGACATGTCAACTCCACGGGCCACCGATGACCAGTGCGCCACTTCTGCTCAAGGATTCACCGCGAGACTTTTAGACGCAGAGTTCGGCGGTTTGGGCCGATTCAGCCGTTCAGAACCTGGGCAAATCTCTGACTCTGAGCCCTCGAAGCCGTCGATGTTGCGCTATGAGTCTGGTGATGAATATCTGACAGGAATCGGAGGTGAGGCCCGAGCGACGGTCCTCAGGCGGCGGGGGCCTGCCCGCCTTGGCCGGCCTGGCCGGTCTGGAGAACGCGGTCCGACTCGATGGCAAAGGTGCAGCGCGCGCCGTCCAGTCCCAGGATGCCGATCAGCTGCTGGTCGACGTACAGCTGGCGGCACGGCACGCACAGGGCGCCGGGGATGGCGAAGAAGAGACGCTCGTCAGCTTCGGGGTCGCGGAAGACGGTGTCATAGACGCTCGTCAGCAGCGCCCCGGCGCAGAAGCGGCAGGTCTCGATCGGTCGCGCACGTCGCGCCTGTGCGGTCATGCAGCGGAGCATGCGAACCCGGCCACGGCCTCTCAATGGGACCGATGGGCCACCCGGCGAGGACCCGGGCAGTACTTCAGACGACGCGGACGACCTGGGCGGCCTTGCCCCACAGGCGCTCGAGGCCGTAGAACTCCCGCTCGTCGGGGGCGAAGACATGGACGATGACCGAGCCGAAGTCGAGCAGGATCCAGCGCGCTGACTGGCGGCCCTCGATGCCGAGCGGACGGATGCCATCGTCACGAAGCTCATCCACGATGGCTCCAGCCAGAGCCTGCACCTGGCGGTCCGAACGGCCGGAGCAGATGACGAAGAAGTCGGCCATCGAGGTCAGCTCGGCGGTGCGCAGCAGAAGGATGTCGTTGCCCTTCTTGTCGGCCGCGATCTCCACGATCCTGTGCGCCAGCTCGGTGGCATCGGCCGGAATCTCGACGCGCTCGGGATCGGGTTCGGAGTCATGCACAGGATCGTGTGCTGGATCGGTCAGGATATGGTTCCCCTTCATCGGCGGCGGTAGAGCCCCTGTTGGGCGATGAACTCCTCCACGCCGCGCGGCACAAGGTAGCGGATGGCGTGCCCGGCCGCCACCCGGCGCCGGATGTCGGAGCTGCTCACATCCAGCGATGGACCTTCCAGCAGATGGATGCGCGACGCGTTCGCGCCGAACCGATCCTCCAGCAGTGACCGATCCGGCAGCGGGCTCCCGGGCCGGGGTCCCACCACCCACTCGATGCGCGCCAGCAGCGCATCGGGTTCGCGCCAGGTGTCGATGCTGCTGAGCGAGTCGGCGGCCATGAGCAGGAAGAGCTGCGCATCGGTCCCGTAGGTGCGCTCCAGCTCGTCGACGCTGTCGATGCTGTACGACGGACCCGGCCGCTCCATCTCGATGGCCGTCAGCTCGAACAGGTCATCGCCGGCGATGGCCAGCCGCGTCATGACCAGCCGGTCGGTCGGACGCGTCAGCCCCCTGCGCCGCTTGTGCGGCGGCTGCGCCGCGGGCATGAACAACACCCGATCGAGACCGATGGCATCCGCCGCCATCGTCGCCAGCCAGAGGTGGCCGACGTGGGGCGGATCGAACGTGCCGCCCAGGATGCCGATGCGCCGCGGGCCTCGGGTTGTTCGCTCCGGCGCCTGCGCGGTGTCCGGCGCCGCGACCAGGGCGCTGGTCATTCGTCGCCCCACTCGAGCTCGGCGCGGCCGATGTGCACCATCCTCCCCGGGCCGGCTCCCTGCTTTCGCAGCTCGAGGTCGATACCCAGACGCTCGAGGAGGCGCCAGAAACGGTCACGTGACTCGGCGTTCTCGAAGTCGGTGCGGGCCGCCGCGACCTCGATCCCCCGTCCCTTCACACGCAGGTCGTCTCCATCCGGCACGACCTGCCAGCCCGTGGCCAGCGGATCGAACCGATGGACGCGCATCTCCTCGTCCGGGGCGCCGTCAACCTCGCGCGCCGACGCCTCGTCGAGCGACTTGGCCAGTGCCGCGCGGAGCGCCTCGAGGCCCGTGCCATCGTGCGCGCTGACGCCCAGAGGATCGTGTCCCGCCGCGCGCAGCGCCTTGCGCAGCTCGGGCCAGCGCTCGCGGACCTCGGCCAGGTCCAGCTTGGTGACGACGAGTGGCATCGGCCGGTCCATGAGCGTCGCATCATGCAGCCGCAGCTCCTCGGCCACCGCCTCCCATTCGTCGATGGGGTCGCGAGCGGCGCCGTCGATCACCCCGACGATGACGCGGGTACGCTCGACATGGCGCAGGAAGTGATGTCCCAGGCCGCGCCCGGAGTGGGCGCCTTCGATCAGCCCGGGCACATCAGCCATGACCGCCGTGCGCTCGCCCTCGGTGTCGAGAGTGACAACGCCGAGATTCGGCGTGACGGTGGTGAACGGATAGCTGCCCACCGCCGGCCGCGCCTCCGTCAACCCGGCCAGCAGCGTCGACTTGCCGGCGTTCGGCGCGCCGACCAGGCCGATGTCAGCGATGAGCTTGAGCTCCAGCTCCACCCATCTCTCCTCGCCGGGAATGCCCTTCTCGGCGTGCGTCGGGGCGCGGTTGGTCGGGGTCGCGAAGCGGGCGTTTCCACGGCCGCCACGGCCGCCGCGGGCCACGACAAGGCGCGCATCGGCCTCCACCAGCTCGCCGATGAGCTCACCGTCGGGATGGGTGCGCACCACGGTGCCGGGAGGTACGCGGATGACGACATCGGTGGCGCTGCGCCCATGCGCCCGGCGGCCGGTGCCGCGGCCCCCCGCCTCGGCACGGAAGTGGCGCCGGCGCTTGAAGTCGCCAAGGGTCGTCATGCCGGCCTCGACCACCAGGACGACGCTGCCGCCCTTTCCCCCGTCTCCGCCGTCGGGGCCGCCACGCGGGACGTGCGCCTCGCGCCGCATGGTCGACGCCCCGTCGCCGCCGGCGCCGCCGGACACCAGGATGCGGGCGCGATCAGCGAACATCAGGGCCAGAAGGCGGCTGCGTATGTACCGTTTGTTCTCCGGCGCCGCGAAGGGCTACAGGTATCGCAGCGGGTTGTCGATGATGCCGTTGACGATCACCTCGAAGTGAACGTGCGGACCGGTGCAGATGCCGGTGCAGCCGACCCCACCGATGCCCTGGCCGGCCGAGACGTACTGTCCGGGCGAGACCCATACCGAGCCGAGGTGGTTGTAGACGGTCGTCATGCCGTTGCCGTGATTGATGCTGATAACGTAGCCGCCGCCGTTGTTGCGCCATCCGGCCCAGGTGACCGTCCCGCCCTGCGCGGCGACGACCCGCGACCCATATGGAGCGGCAACGTCGAGCGCCAGGTGCCCGGCGTGGTAGTACTGGCTGATGGAGCCGGCCGGGACGGGCCAGAAGAGGGAGCCGATGGCACCTGGGGCGGACGCGCGGTTGGACACGCCGCCGGCCGAGGAGCCCGCCGAGCCGACGCCAACGGGAGCCGGCAGGGGCGTAGCATCAGGATCGACTGGGACCGGGGTCGGCAGCGGCTCATCGCCGGGAAGGCCGGCGGGCGCTGCTCGGTCGAGCATGATGGACCGCTCATCGCTCAGAGCGTCGACGGAATACGAGGTGGTGCCAAGCTCCCGGTTCGGCTCGGCCGCGCCACGAACGCTGGAGACGAGGGACAGGAAGCCAGGATCGGTGGAGGGACCTGGACCGTCGGTGCCCTGCGCGCCCGCATAGCCGGCGGCAGAAGCCGCAAGAACCAGGCTGACGACGGAGAGATGGGCGATCACCCGCGTCGGAAGGCTGCTGTCAGTGATTCGGCGAAGGAGCCGTCTCGGATGAGGCAATAGGGAATCGAGCTCCGCCTACACGGGGACCAGTCACAACGCTGCTGCACGAGTCTCCCCGTCGGTCCGAGCCGGTGGATTCATTCCCGGGACCGATGGCCAACCTCGCGCGGAAGGCATGGTAGCAGCACCGTACGGACGCGGCAACCCATGATCCGAACGGGGGCATGGGGTACCAACGGGGAGAGCGGAACGCGGAGCGTTCCGGTTCAGGACGCTTCGCTGGACAACTGAAGCGCTGGCGACCCGTGATCGGCGAGCGTCTCGCCACCACTCCCCAGCGAGATCCATGCCACGCCACGGCCAGCCGGCGGCGACGGCAGGATGACCTCCACCACGACCGACTCGCCCGGTGCCAATGCCGGTACCTCGACATCGAGCGGCACAAGCCCTCCGGGCGCGAAGGCGAGGTACGGCTGGTCCGTCTCCTCCCATCCGGCCACGAGCTCCATGCCCGAGGCCCATGCGGCCGTGCCGGTGTTCGTCAGGCGCAGCTTCAACGGCCCAACGGGCGCGACGGGCGGCCAGTACATCGGCCCGTCTCCTGCCACCGGCATCGGTTGCGACGGGCCGGCGTCCGCCAGGCCGATACGTCCGGCGAGCTCGCGCTCGCCGAAGAAGGCGGCCAGGCCGTCGAACACGCCCGCCGCCACGGCGTCCTGGCCCTGCGGGGAGGACAGCAGGTCGTGCTCGGCCCGCAGGGTGATGGAGCCCACCTCCGCCAGCACCACCGGCATCAGGCCGCCACGAGTGGGCTGCGCCCATCGGTTCGGCCGTTCATCGGTTTCCTCGATCAGGGGCGGTGCCACCAGGTAGAAGTTGTGGGCCGTGAGCCCGCGGTCGCCGCGCTCATACGTGGCCAGCGGTGCCAGCCGATCGACGACGCCCGCCTGCACCAGCTCGGCCAACCGCGCCGTCGCTTCGACACCCCATGAAGTCTCATCGGTATAGAAGGTTTCGCTGAATGCGATCTCGATGCGCTGCCCGCCCGCCGAGGGCGAGTTGATGTGAATGCTCACCAGCGCATCTGCCTGGGCGAGGTTGGCCAGGTCCAGGCGAGCCTGGAGCTCGTCGCGCGTGCGCGTCGCCTCGGGCAGGGCGTCGTCGCCGAAGCCCGACAGCCCGTCACCGTTGACGTCACGCCAGGGCGGGCCCTGGCAGTCGAGCGGCGGATAGTCGTCGCCGGCCAGTGCGTCATCACCGTCGCGGATCATGACCACGCCGATCCCCTCCGCCTCGAGGCGATCCCGCAATCTGTGGGCGATCTCGAGCGTCAGCGTCTTCTCGGCCAGCTCGACGCCGCGCTCCGAAGGGTCAGGCACGCCCCAGTCCAGGCAGCCGCCATGGCCGGGGTCGATGGCCACCACGATGGCGCCCGGGTTCGGGCCGTAGACCTCGCTGTCCGAGCCCGGCGCCGGCTCGACGGTGCCGAAGCCCGGCTCCTCCGAGATGGACGCGCTGGGCGATGGACGGAGCGTCGGGCTGGAGCGAGCGGCATCGGTGCCGCAGGCGGTGAGCACCAGCATCAGGCTCACGACGATCCGGCGTTGCCACCTGCCCAGCGGCGACGCATCGTCGCCTGAGGCCGCTGAGGTTGACATCTGGCACGGTCCGGCCTTCGGCATCGGCGAATTCGTACGTTGGGTGGAGTCTGGCGAGCGCGCGGTCGGGATCGGTCAGGTGCGCTCGGAGGCCTCGACGCTCTTGCTCAGCGAGACGAGGAACTCGGCGTTGTTCGCCGTCTTGCCCAGGCGCTGCATGAGCAGCTCGATCCCTTCGTTCGGGCCGACCGCGCTGAGCATGCGACGCATGGTCCACACCATGCGCAGCTCGTTCTCGTCCAGCAGCAGCTCTTCGCGACGGGTGCCGGAGCGGAGGACGTCGATGGCAGGGAAGATCCGCTTTTCGCTCAGCTTGCGATCGAGCGCGAGCTCCATGTTGCCGGTGCCCTTGAACTCCTCGTAGATGACGTCGTCCATGCGGCTGCCGGTGTCGACCAGGCAGGTGGCGATGATCGTCAGGGAGCCGCCGTGCTCGATGTTGCGCGCCGCGCCGAAGAATCGTTTGGGCGGATAGAGCGCCACTGGGTCCACGCCGCCGGAGAGGGTCTTGCCCGATGCAGGCAGGGCCAGGTTGTAGGCGCGCGCCAGCCGCGTGATGGAGTCCAGCAGGATGACCACGTCGCGGCCGGTCTCGACCTGACGCTTCGCGATCTCCAGGCACATCTCAGCCACGCGGGTGTGGTTCTCGGTCGGCTCATCGAAGGTGGAAGAGTAGATCTCGCCGTCGACGCTGCGCTGCATGTCGGTGACCTCCTCCGGCCGCTCGCCGATGAGGGCGACCATGAGGAGCGCGTCGGGGGAGTTCTCGGTGATCCCGGCGGCGATGTGCTTGAGGACCGTGGTCTTGCCGGCCTTGGCGGGCGACAGGATGAGGCCGCGCTGGCCCTTGCCGA
>JACDBS010000131.1 GCA_013694795.1 Chloroflexota bacterium
GTCCAGGCGTAATCGCCGTGAGGTGCCACACCGGCGGCGGCTAGGGTTGTCGCCTGGCGCGTCGCCTCGCGCAGCCTTCGATCGGCTCGGCGGGCGGTTCGGACGCTCGCCCCGCGCCCGCGCTGAGTGCGCCCTGCCGCGGAGGTAGATACCGCACATGCCTGACACCGGCTGTGGGATGAACTCCAGCATCCCGTGCAGACGTGAAGGCCGCAGTCCAGGCAGTACGGGGCGTTTGCGGCGCTGACCGTAACTGTTGTACCGCAAGCTTCGCAATGAATCTCTGGTGCGCTTGGATTCACGACTAAGGTGGGAGGCATATCAGTACCAATGAACCTTGGGCCACACATTGTACGGCGGGATGGAACGCGCCGGCTAGCCCATCGTGGTGGGGACATCGACGTCAATTCTGGCTCGGACGCGTAGATGAAAGTGCTGGCGCTGATGCAGGCCGAGTTCGAGGGTGGCCATTCTCCGCGAAGATCCCGATGCTCGTGGACGAGTTCCGCTCACGGCTCGGCCTGCAGCCCATCGTTGCCAAATATCGGTACCACGGCGAGGTCTTGGTGGCCACCGACGGGCACGGCACTTCCGACCGCATGGCGGCGTTATAGCACCAGCAGCCGCGGCACGCGTCGGGCCGGGTGGATTGGGCAACTGGGGATGCCCGGCACCGAGGCCGTCAGGTAAAGGTGCTCCCGCCAAGCAGGACGGAGACCTCGGCGATCAACTTTGAGCGTGCCCACATGGGTCCGAGTTCGGCGGCGCTGGCTGCGGCGTGCGCGTCCAGATCGGTATGGCGACCGAATAGGATGATCCGCAGACCAGCGCGGGCGCGCAATGCATCGGCCCAGTCAGCCTGACGAGCGGACCAGTCGACCAGCACCAGGTCGAGGTCGGCGGGCAGGTCGGCCGGCGAGTCGACGCGGACTAGCGAGGCACGGGCGGCTGAGGCGGCGGACTCGATGCGGCTGTAGAGCATGAGATCGCTGATGACCGCAGCGACCCTCATGCCTCGTGCGGTTCGGGGTGGACCGGCTCCGGCATCGGCTCATGATGCGGGTGGTAGCCATTGCCGTTGGAGTGGTCGGTGACGAAGCGGGCGATACGCATGGGGAAGATGCCCACGACGACGGGTGCCCGAACCTCCACCGAGAGCTGGACACCCACCTCGTCGCGCTGCCAGAGGTCCTGGAGCTTCGTCGCCTCGCGCTCGGGCAGGCCGATGTACGCCGTCGTCCCGTTCCGGGAAACGACGCTCATGTCATCGGGCTCGAGGCCAAACCGGCGCCGGATGTCGGCGACCGCGATGTATGGGCGAGATGTGAGATATCGGCGGAGGCTCGAGGTGCTCGGCCGTTTGGAAGCGGACATGGGATGTTGCGTGCAGTCTACGCCCGCTCAGGAATGCTCGCCGAAGAGGCTACGCAGGATGAACAGGACGTTGGCCGGCCGCTCGGCCAGGCGGCGCATGAAATACGGATACCACTCGGTCCCGAACGGCACGTAGATCCGCAGCCGATAGCCGTCTTTCAGCAGCGTTCGCTGGAGATCGCGACGCACGCCGTAGAGCATCTGGAACTCGAACCGATCCGGACCGATGCCGCGCTGGCGCGCAATGGCGCTGACGCGCTGGATCATGTCGGGGTCGTGGGTGGCCACGCCCGGGTACGCATCGGCCTCGACGAGGCGCTGGGTGAGAGCGACGAAGGCGTCGCCGACGGCCTCGCGCTCCTGGTGTGCCAGCTCCGGTGGCTCCGCGTAGGCGCCCTTGCAGATGCGAGTGCGCACGCGCTCGGTCGCCAGGCGCTCGACGTCCGCGCCAGACCGATGCAGGTAGGACTGGATCACCGGCCCCACGTCGTGGCCGGCCGCGCGCAGGCGCTCCACGATCTCGAGTGTGCGATCGGTGGTGGCCGACGATTCCATGTCAATGCGGACGAAGATCCCCAGGCGGCTGCCGGCGGCGGCGATGGGCTCCAGGACGGCCAGGCACTCGTCGACCCCGAGGTCGAGCCCCATCTGGGTGAGCTTGATGCTGACGTTGGCGTCCAGCGCTTCCGTCGCGATGCGCTCGATGGTCTGGACATAGACCGATGCGGCACGGTCGGCGGAGGCTCGGTC
>JACDBS010000139.1 GCA_013694795.1 Chloroflexota bacterium
GCGACAGGTTGCGGAAGTAATCGAGGCCGATCTCCCCCACCGCGTGGGTCGTCGGGTCCGCCGCGAGCGCCTCGAGGCGCGCCCAGCCCGCCTCGTCCATCCGCTCGGCGTCGTGCGGGTGGATGCCGACGGCGGGATGGATCAGTCCCGGATGGCGCGCGGCAAGCTCGAGCGCGGCATCCGACGAGGCGAGGTCCCAGCCCGGGACGAGAAGACGTTCGAGGCCGGCGGCCACCGCACGCTCGATGACCGCATCGCGGTCCGTGTCGAACTGCGAGTGCTGGAGGTGGACGTGCGAGTCAACCAGACCCGGCAGCCGATCGGGGGTGGGGCGACGGCTCAGGAGGCAGGCTCCAGCTCGATACGCGGGAAGATCGGTGCCGGAGAGCCGGTCCGCCAGTCGTCGGGCCCGGTCCCCCAGGCAAGCAGCACATCCATGCCCGGTCCGCCAGCTCCGCGGTCGTCGTACGGACGCGGCACGCCGAGCTGTTCCTGAATGCGCCGAGCGCCATCGGGCGCCACCGGCGCCAGCAGGTGCCCGAGGATGCGGCATGCCTCGGCCATCACCGCCAGGACCTGCCTCAGCCGATCCGCCTGCCCCGCCTTGTTCAGGCTCCATGGGGCCTGGCTCTCGGCATAGCCGTTCGCCGCGCCGGCGAGCTCCATGATGGCAGCCAGCGCATCGGCCAGGTGGTGCTCTCGCATGGCCGTGTGGTAGCGCTCCACGACGCGCTCCGCCGCGGCACGCATCTCGAGGTCTGCTGGCTGGGTCGCATCGGTCATGGACGGAAGCCTGCCCTCGAGGTATCGGCCGCTCATGCTCACGGTGCGGTTGACCAGGTTGCCGAGGTCGTTGGCGAGGTCTGCGTTGTATCGGCGCACGAAGCCGTCGAAGGTGACGTCGGAGTCGCGCTCGAACGGCACCTCGCGCAGGACGACGTAGCGCACGCCGTCGACGCCGAATGTGTCCGCCGCCTGGTCGGGGTCGCGTGTGTTGCCGCGCGTCTTGCTCATGCGCTCTCCGGCATCGAGCATGAAGCCGTGGGCGAAGACCCGCTGGGGCAAGGGCAGCCCCGCGCTCATGAGCATGGCCGGCCAGTACAGGCAATGGAAGCGCGTGATGTTCTTGCCGATGACGTGCAGGTCGGCCGGCCACCACTTGTCCATGGCGGCCTGATCGTCGGGGAAGCCGGCGCCGGTCAGGTAGTTGGTGAGGGCATCGAACCAGACGTAGATGCGGTGCCCTTCGTCGCCCGGGAAGGGGATGCCCCAGGTCGTGCCCGAGCGGCTGATGGAGAAGTCGCGCAGGCCCTCGCGCAGCCAACCGAGCACCTCGTTGCGGAAATGCGGCGGCTCGCAGAAGGACGGATTTTCGGCATACAGCTGTTCCAGGCGCTCCTGGTATGCGGACAGGCGGAAGAAGTGGTTGGACTCCTCCAGCCATTGGGGATCGAGGGTCGGATGATCCGGACAGCGCCCGTCGACGAGCTGCTGGTCGGTCTTGAACTCGTTGCAACTGGTGCAGAACCAGCCCGAATAGACGCCCTCGTACACGTCGCCGTTTGCCTGCGCGCGCCTGACCATCTCGGTGGCGGCGACGGCGTGGTCGGGATCGGTGGTGCGGATGAACCGATCCGCGCTGATCCCGAAGCGATCGAAGGTGGCCTTCCAGGTGGCGGCCCACGGATCGATCAGCTCGTGCGGATCGATCCCCTTCTCACGCGCGTCGCGCTCGACATTGGCCGAATGCTCATCGAAGCCGGTCAGGAAGCGCGTCTCGCGTCCGAGCAGGCGCTGGTAGCGCGCGATGACGTCGGCGCCGATGGCCTCGAACAGCGAATGCAGCGCCGGTCGCTCGCTGGGATAGAAGATCGCCGTGGTCAGGTAAAAGCTCTCGCGCTCGCTCATCAGTGGGCACGGCCCTTGGGCCAGTAGAGCTCCTTGCGCACCTGCTCAGGCAGGAAGCCACGCTGCGCGGCGATCTCTTCGACGGCGCTCACCATGTCCGGGTTGCCGCACAGGTAGATGGTCGCCGTTTCCGGGGTGAGACCGTGTGCGTCGAGCTGTGCTGCGACGATGGTTTCCACGCGTCCGGTGCAGCCGGTCCAGTCCGGGCATTGCTGCGGACGCGAAACGGTGCCGACGTAGCGCAGCGGGAAGCCGTCGCCCGCTTCGAGCTCGGTCAGCTGCTGCCGCCAGGCAAGGTCGTGATCGTGGCTCACACCGTGAAGAAGCACGACATCGCGGGCCAGGCCGCGCCCGCGAAGCGTCTCGATCATGCTGATGAACGGCGCCAGCCCGGTGCCGGAGGCGACGAACAGCGCTCGCCGGCCGTCGTCCTGGAGCAGAAACTTGCCCTTCGGACCCTTGAGGTTGATCAGGTCGCCGACGCTGCGCTCCCAGAGCAGGGGCGTGAAGGCGCCGCTCTCGACGTGACGGATGAAGAACTCGTACTCCGAGAGATCATCGGCGGACGACGAGATGCTCATGGGGCGCTGGATCAGCTTCTCGGCACCCATCAGGCCGAGCGTGGCGTACTGCCCCGGCTCGAACCCGAACGGCTCCTCGATCGCCTGGACCGCGACAATCGCCAGCCCCGGGGAGATCTCCTCCCAGCGGCTGAGGCGTCCGTTGTAGGGGTACTCCTGCGTCATCCGATCCCCATGTGCGCGCGCCAGCCTGACCTGGCTGCCGCGGGCGGCCAGTATAGACGCGGAGCTCAGCCGATCCGGACCAGCGGACAGGCACGCCCTCACGCTCGCGGTGCCTCATCCACGGTTACCAGTGCCCTAGACTCGGCGCGGTGACTGACGACGGCTACTTCGATGAGCGCATCGCCGCCAGGTACGACGAGTCGGCCGCAGAAATGTTCGACCCGGCCGTCGTCGACCCGGTCGTCGATTTCCTCGTGGAGCACGCGCGGAGCGGACGCGCACTCGAGCTCGGGATCGGCACGGGGCGGATCGCGCTACCGCTTGCCCAGCGCGGCGTGCCGGTACATGGGATCGACGTGTCAACACCGATGGTAGCGAGGCTTCGCGCCAAGCCAGGCGGCGAAGACATCGGCGTGACAATCGGGGACTTCGCGACGACGAAGGTCGATGGATCCTTCTCCCTGGCATACCTAGTCTTCAACACGATCATGAACCTCACGACACAGGCCGCCCAGGCTATGTGCTTCCGCAACGTTGCAGAACACCTCGAGTCGGAGGGCCGCTTCGTCATCGAGGTTGGCGTCCCAGGGCTTCAACGGCTTCCACCCGGCGAGACGATCCGCGCCTCCGACGTGAGCGAGACCCGATGGTCGTTCGACGAGTACGACGTCGCAACACAGGGCATGACGTCTCATCACTTCGAGCTCGTGGCGGGCAGACTGGAGCGCTTCTCGGCTCCGTTCAGGTACGCGTGGCCCTCGGAACTCGACCTCATGGCGCAACTTGCCGGGATGACGTTGCGCGAGCGCTGGGCGGGGTGGAAGCGGGAGCCCTTCACGAGCGATAGCGGCCAGCACGTATCGGTCTGGGAGAAGGCGGCGTCTTAGGTGGTAAGCCGTGCCCTGGAGGATCGCCGCCCATCTCCACCGAGCTGACGACGACCTCCGTCTTCCAGTGTCGCTTGCGCCACTGTCACGTTAGTCACGCGTTGCCGGTGGAGCCCGCTGCTATATTCGGCCCTAATGCGGAATGCCGGGTTGAGCGTCCTTGTGTTCGGGGCATATCTCATCGCCCTTGGCACGACCCTCCTCCTCGTCCCCAACGTCCTCCTCGGCATCTTCGGCATCCCTGACACTGACGAGGTCTGGATTCGGATCTTGGGCGGTGTGTTGGTCGCCCTCGGCTACCTCTACGTTGAGGGTGGCCGCGGTGCGTCCGAGTGGTTCATGGGAGCTTCGGTTCTTTCCAGAGCAGGGGTCGCGGCAGTCCTCTTTGCGCTGGTCCTGTTCGGCACTGCGCCGCCCGTGATCGCGGTCTTCGGTACCGTCGACCTCGCGGCTGCCACATGGACGGCCTACGCGCTCGGCTGGCAGCGGGTAAGGCGCGCATAGATCGGGTACGAGAAGCCGCCGCGGTCGTGGCCGCGGCCGGTGATCGCGGGCGTCACCGACTCCTTGCAGCGGTTCCTGCGGCGACGCTAGTCGGGCAGCTCACGTTGTCGGTCGGAGGGGGCGTTCTCATCATGGCCGCGTGGCTGGCGGCAGCAGCGATGGATCTCGGTCCGTGGACGGCCGTCTACGCGAGCGACAGCCAAGCGGAGGCCGCCCTCGATGTCCTGGTCCAAGAACACGAGTCCGTGACCGGCTGGGCCATGGAGCGAGCCGGTCGCCCGCCGTATGGCGACGAAGGCGTGTCGCTGGAGGGGGCAGCCTACGGTTGGGACGCGAATCTGCTTCATATCTGGCGTCACGCCAACCTGTTGCTCGCCGCCGGTGCATTCGGCGTTACGGCCACCCGCGATGACGCGGCAGAGCGCTTAGGGTCCATCGTCGAGGGCATGGACGCGCGCGCGAGCTAGCCGCACCCAAGATGTCGGTATGCCGCGGGACCGACGCTGCACACGGCGATGACGCGAGAGCCTGTCCGGGAACCTCCGCGTCTGACCATCTCCGCCACGGTCGCCTATGAATCTCCTGGGAAGTATGCAGGCGCTCCGCTCATTGTTGCCGCCGCGGTACTCGTTCGACGCGATTGGTGAACGTCTGCAATACGGGGCAGTTCATTGAGGGCGACGGGCCGCCAGGGCCGTAGAGGCCCTCACGGCGGGAAGCCGCCGGTATCCTCACGCACCGGTCCATGACTTTCGTCGTCTCGACGCGTCTCGCGGCCGTACCTACGTTTGCGACCATGCCAGAGCTCGATGTGCAGCTTCTGCAACGTGCGCTGTCGCTCGCGGCGCTCATCGCTGGCACGGCTCAGTACGCTGGCCTGCTACGCCGTCGAGCGGACGCGCGAAGCTGGACTGCGTGGAAGACAGAGGCCGATCGCACCGGCCTCCAGGGATTGGTTCGGTTGTTCGCTGTGGACGATTGATGGGCCACCTGAAAGGTCGCGGGCAAGTTGGAATCGCCATACCTACGCCATGATCGTGCTGCGGCTCATCTGCTCGGCTTCTGGGTCGACGTCCGGCTACGGGAGATGAAGGGGCGGTGGATGACCCTCACGGGCGCGCAGGCCCGCAACTTCTGAGCGTCCTAGTCGCCCCTGCCCTCGCCGGAGTCGCGATGGCAGCATCTTCGAGCCCTGCGTCTCGGAGGGCCTGCGCCGTTGGTCCTCGACCCATTTGCCAGTGCTCGGACAGTTGCAACGGTGGTGCCTCTTGACACCGGGGAATATCGTTGCGGTCCGTTTACATCGCGTGCCCCGCGAGAAGCAGCCGCACAGTGTGCCCGTGGGAGTCCCCGCTGATGGAAACACAACTGCGCGATGTAGCGGTCCTGGCGACGATCGCTCTGTTGATTGTGCTCACCCTGCAGGTTCTGGTGCTCACGGGTGGCCGACGCCACCGAGATCGGGACCGCTGATGAGGGTGCGTCAACTCCGTCTTACGTCCTCGGTGCTCTGGGTCGATGTTCGGCTGCTACGGCTTGGTGGCAAGTGGCTCGCGTCCGCCGATACCACGGATGGACCGAGCCTGGGGCTGGGCAGGCTGCCTGAAGAGGCGGTGAGGTATGCACTCGAGCCGTTCGATGGGCTTGTGGAAGAACTGATGGACGCGGTGCCCGACGAGCTCATTTGGGCGAGTCGCTGAACCATGCTTGGGGATCGATTGGCTCGGCTCGGCGATTCAATGCTGACTCAGATTCGCAGAGTGCCTGGATGGGCGTCTGCGGTGCGGTCGATAGATCAGGCCGCCGGGCGCGCTCGACATAGACAGCTCGAATTAGAACTCGCCGCCGCGAATGACGAGATAGAGAGGCTGCGGGCTCGTCTCGCCGAAGCGACCAGACCGTCGAGGGAGTTCGCGCAGATGCGAGCAAGGGAGATGGCCATCGGGCGCCTGACCCGGCTTTGGCTCGCGCGCGGTGGAGATCGCCAGACCTAACGCGAACTGGTCGCGCGAACTCGAGCCGCTCGTCGAGGAAGATTGTGCCGGCATCAGGCGAGATCCGCCAATGTCACTTGACCTCCAGTTTCCCTTGCCGGCGTCGGTCCCAAGGAGTACAACCAGCCCGAGCGTGGGTCTCCGTCCCTCGGCCGTCGGCCGGGACTTGCCCGACTCCGCCAGGAGGAAGATCAATGAGCACTCTCGCTCGGTTCGCCGGACCGCTTGCCTTGCTCGCCGGCACAGTGTGGGTCATCGCGATCCTGATCCAAGTGGCAGCCCCGTTGTCTTACGCATGGATCGGACTTATTGCCTCCACGCTCCTCGTCGGAGGGGCCGCGCTGGGACTCCAGCACCAGTTCGGAGCTCGCACCGGGAGGCTGGGTCGCTGGGGAGCAGCCGCCACCGCCGGTGGGTCGGTCGCCCTCATTGCGATCTTGTCAGTCACCGTTTTCACAGTCCCGTACAGCGCCGCCACTCCGCCACCGCCCGTGCTCCAGGCCGCGTCAATCGTGAGCTTCCTTCTGTGGTTAGTTGGGAGCCTCGTGTTCGCGCTGGCCCTCGTGCGCGCCAAGGCGATCTCGCCGATCGCTGGCTGGCTGATCGTCCTGGGTGCGGCGTTTGGGGTCGTGCTGTCACTCGCCGCAGGCCAGCAGCCGCCGTCGTTCATCTTCCTGCCATTGGTGCTGTATGGTGTCGGTTGGGTGCTGGTGGGTTACGCAGCACGGACGACGGCAGCGGACCTTGGCAGCGCAGGGCAAGCCAGCTGATCAGGGACGCTCACCTGGTTGTTCGTCGCAACCAACGACCGCTGCAAGCCGCCGGTATTCTCACACCGATCCGACCGGCATGCGACTTGGGGTGGGCTGCGCGTCAGCACGCGTTGACGTGTGCTGGTCGGGCGACGGGACAGGGGGAGAAGCCCCGTCGCCCGGCGGGTCACATGGCGACGACGGCCTCCAGCGCCTCGTTCGGCGCGCCGTTGGCGGCGATGGTCGGCGCACCATCGGGGGCGTCGGCCACGGCCTGCGCCTCCTTTGCGTACTCCTTCTTGGAGCGGCCCGAGAGCATCTCGAGCGACGCCACCACGACCTCCGTCTTCCAGTGTCGCTTTCCGGCGTCATCGTCCCACTGGCGCGTCTGGAGACGGCCCTCGATGTCGACCAACTGGCCCTTCGACAGGAACTGGCCGGTGATCTCGGCCAGGCGGTCCCAGGCCACGCACGGGTGGTACTCGGTCCGCTCCGGGTTCCCGCCGCCGCGGTACTCGTTCGTCGCGACCGTGAAGGTCGAGACGTGCTTGCCAGAGGGCAGCGACCGCAGCTCCGGGTCGCGTGTCAGCCGTCCAACGAGCATCACCTTGTTCATAGCGATGGTCTCCTTCCATCAGCGCAGCGCACCGGGGGCGAGTTCGGCCGCTTGATGAGGAAGGCTAGCGAAGGGCGCTTACCACAGGCTTACCCGTCGCTTACTGGATATTCACCGTCGCGGGCGATCCCTCAGCTCGGCTACCGCCCCGAACCGGGGCGGCGGCGTGGGTAGAGGTGGTCGAACCCGGGCGTGCGAAGCGAGAGCTTGGCCACCGGCGGCACCTGGCGCTTGAACTCCATGCGCGCCACGCGTTGCGCCACCCATTCGACGAGGTCGCGCGGTAGCCCGGCGGCGACGCATCGGTCAACGGTCCAGCGCCGGTCCACAAGGGCGAAGAGCGTCCGGTCAAGGGAGTCATACGAGCGGCCCAGCTCGCCTTCGTCGGTCTGGCCAGGCCACAGGTCGGCCGAGGGTGGCTTGGCAATGACCTCCGACGGCACGCCCAACGCACCGGCCACCGCACGCAGCTGCGTCTTGTACAGGTCGCCGATTGGTGCCAGCGCAGCGGCCATGTCGCCGTGCAGCGTCCCATAGCCCAGGAGTGCCTCCGTCTTGTTGCTCGTTCCGATCACGAGGGCGTCGAACGCCGCCGACCGGTCATACAGCACGATCATGCGCTGGCGGGCCATGACGTTTCCGCGCCTCACATTCAGCGACGAATCGTCGTCTCCGGAGATCAGCGCCAGCATCGGGTCGACCATCGGCGTGATGTCGACTCGGTCGGTGCGGCAGCCGAGGGCCTCGACGACGCGCAGCGCATCGGTCTCCGAAGCCTCCGACGAGGTCCGATAGGGCATGCGCACGGCCAGCAGATTGTCGGCACCGATGGCCCGCGCCGCCAGGAACGCGACCGTCGCGGAGTCCACTCCACCCGACAGGCCCACCACCAGGCGCGAGAAGCCCGTCTGCTCCATCTGGGATCTGATGAAGCCGATGATGACCTCGACCGCCTGCGCCGGCTCGATCGCCGGCAGCGGAGGGCCCGCCTGGGCGTCACTGGAGGTCATCGTGCCTCGCACGCCCCATGGCCGCAGAAGGCGGGCTCCGTTGCGCTGATCGCATCCAAATACCAAGATGCGCCCGATTTCGACCGTGAGTTGCGCGCCGATGCAACTCTTGGCACCAATCGGGCGCACATGCGGTCGAACTTCGTAGATCGGTGCGCTGAGCGCAACCCGGGGATGGGCGATGCGCCTGTCACTCGGAGTCTCCATCGGCGTCGAGGCCGGCACGCTCGGCGATGATGCGATCCAGCTCGCGGCGCACGAGCTCCAGGCGCTCATCGGCCAGGAGGGGAAGGCCGTAGCGCTGCATGCGCAGGTCATCGGTCTCGAGCGTTCCGACCACCAGCGCCTCCTCCCACAGCGGCGCCTGCACCACGGTGGAGCCATCCGCGGCCAGCAGGCGGGAGCCGCCCCAGAAGGTCAGCCCCTCCTCGTTGCCGACGCGGTTGCAGAACGCGAGCGGCACGGTGCCCAGCAGGGCGTAGGTGTCCTGCATCTTGTGCCAGCCGTCAATGGCGGCCAGCCCGGCGCTGCTGCCGGGAGCCCGAGAGGGTCCCGCAGCCACGTTCACCAACAGGTCGGCGCCGTCCAGCGCCTGGACCATCGCCACGCTGGCATGCCAGAAGTCCTCGCACACCGACAGACCGATGCGCCCCACGGGCGGGCCGGCGTCATGCGTGCGGATCCGATCTCCCGGGCGCGTGAATCGGCCCTCGTCAAACAGGCCGTACGTCGGCAGGTAGACCTTGCGATGGAGACCGATGAGCTGGCCGTCGCGCACCAGCGCGGCGCTGTTGCAGTACCGATGATCATCGGTCTCCTCCACGAAGCCGACCGCCACCAGCATGCCGGGCGCATCACGACCGATGGCGAGGAGTCGAGGATCGTCGGAGCGAATGGCCACCTCCGGAACAAGGTCCTGGAGGAGGTAGCCGCTCAGCGCAAGCTCGGGCAGGACCGTAAGGACGGCACTCTGCGCGGCGGCGCGCCGCACGGCGTCCGACGCGATTCCCAGGTTGGCGTCGAGGTCGGCCAGGCGGGGCGCGACCTGCGCCAGCGCGATGCGGTACTCCACGACGCGCAGCCTAGCCGATCAGTGCTGCGCGGCGTCCCCGGACATGAAGTGTTCGGGCGCCTCGGGCGGTGGCTCGATGTCGGTGGGTGCCACCACATCGGCGTCATCGGTCTTGCGCGCATCGGAATGCTCGGCCGCGGCGGCCACCAGCTCGTCGCGCCGATCCTGGCCGGCCAGCTCCTCCGCGAAGTGGCAGGCGACGCCATGTCCGGGGGCCATCTGGCGCAGCTCCGGCGTCTCGCTCACGCAGCGCTCCGGGTCGCCGAGCTCGCGGCGCAGCCAGCATCGGGTGTGAAAGCGGCAGCCTGATGGCGGATTCGCCGGCGATGGCACGTCGCCGCGCAGGATCATGCGTTTGCGCCTGGTCTCGACCTTCGGGTCGGGGATGGGCACCGCGCTGACGAGCGCCACGGTGTACGGATGCAGGGGCCGGTCGTACAGCTGGCGCGACGGCGACAGCTCCACCACCTCGCCCAGGTACATAACCGCGATCCGGTCGCTGATGTGGCGCACCACCGACAGGTCGTGGGCGATGAACAGGTAGGTGAGGTTGAACTCGCGCTGGAGGTCGGCGAGGAGGTTGATGATCTGGGCCTGGATCGAGACGTCGAGCGCCGATACCGCCTCGTCGGCGGCGATGAACTCCGGCTGCACCGCCAGCGCTCGCGCGATCCCGGCCCGCTGGCGCTGACCGCCGCTGAACTCGTGCGGATAACGATTGATGGCGTTGCGCGGCAGGCCGACGATCTCGACCAACTGCTGGGCGCGCTTGGCGGCCTGCTTGCCACTGGCGATCTGATGCACGCGAAGCGGCTCGGCCAGCATGGAGCCGATGGTCATGCGCGGGTTCAGTGACGCATACGGGTCCTGGAAGATCATCTGCATCCGGCGTCGCATGCGGCGCAGGGCATCTCCGCGCAGGGTTGTCACGTCGGTACCGTCGAAGATGATGCGACCGTCGGTCGCGTCGAGCAGGCGGATGACGGCGCGGGCGAAGGTCGACTTTCCGCAGCCGGACTCCCCCACCAGCCCCAGCGTCTCGCCGCGATGGACGTCGAGCGAGACCCCGTCGACCGCTCGGACGGCACCGACCCGGCGCTCGAAGATGATTCCCTCGGTGATCGGAAAATGGACGCGCAACTGGTCCGTGCGAAGGAGCGGCTGGCCGACGGGCTCCGGCGCTCCCGCGGCAGTGGCGGCGGCCGTCATGACGCCTTCTCCGCCTCGAAGCCAGACGGCACCAGGCGCTCGCCCTCGGCCGGGTACCAGCAGGCGACCTCGTGCCCGTCGACGGCATTCGAGGCCTGCTCGAGCGGTGGCATCTCGACGCGACAGCGCTCCTGCACGTTGAAACAGCGCGCGGCGAAGGGGCAGCCGGCGATGGTGCGCGAGAGGTCAGGTGGTTGGCCCTGGATGGGGACCAGCTCGCCCCGTCCCTGTGCATCCAGACGCGGGATCGACTGAAGCAGGCCAATTGTGTATGGGTGCCGTGGACGCCCGTAGAGCTCATCGGTCCCGGCCCGCTCGACGATGTGACCGGCATACATGACGTTGATCTTGCGGGCCATCCCGGCCACCACGCCCAGGTCGTGGGTGATGAGGATGAGGGCCGTGTCGAATTCACTCACTGCGCTGCGCATGAGGTCGAGAATCTGGGCCTGGATCGTCACGTCGAGCGCCGTGGTCGGCTCGTCGGCGATGAGCAGCTGCGGATCACACGCGAGCGCCATGGCGATCATCACGCGCTGACGCATGCCACCGCTGAACTGATGCGGGTAGTCGTTCAGGCGCCGCCTGGCGGCCGGGATGCCGACCAGCTCGAGCAGCTCGACCGCGCGGTTGATCGCGCCGCGGCGCTTGAGCTTCTTGTGGGTCTCGAGTACCTCGGTCAGCTGGCGCTCCACGCTGAGCACCGGGTTCAGCGAGGTCATCGGGTCCTGGAAGATCATCGCAATCCTGTTGCCTCGGATGGCGCGCACATCGTCCTCCGAGAGGCTCAGGATCTCCTCGCCGTCGAAGATGATCTCGCCCGAGGTGATCCGTGCCGCCGGCTTGGGAAGGAGGCGCATGAGGGCCAGCGAGCTGACGCTCTTGCCGCAGCCCGACTCCCCCACGACGCCGAGCGTTTCGCCGCGGGCGAGGTCATAGCTGATGCCGTTGACGGCGTGCACCGTTCGCTCCCCCGAGCCGAACGTGACGGCCAGGTCCCGAACCTTGAGCAGCGGCTGGTCAGCGGCCGCATCATGCCGTTGGATCATCGGCGCAGCTTCGGATCGAGGGCTTCGCGCATCCCGTCGCCCAGCAGGTTGAAGCCCAACACGGAGATCACGATGGCGATGCCGGGGAAGAAGGCAAGGTAGACCGCGTTGTTGAGATATCGGTACGTGTCCGAGAGCATGGTCCCCCATTCGGGCGTCCCCGGATCCGGCGGGCCAAGGCCCAGGAAGCCGAGTGCGGCGGCATCGACCACCGCGGTCGCCAGGGCCAGGGTGCCCTGCACGATGAGCGGGCTGACGGCATTCGGCAGCATGTGGCGTATGAGCAGCGTCGGGCCTGCCACCCCCACCGACCGCGCCGCGATCACGTAGTCGGCCTCGCTCAGGCTCAGGAGGCTGGCGCGCAGCAGGCGCGCGAAGATCGGCACGTTGAGGATGGCGATGGCGACGGCGATCTGCACGAACCCGCGGCCGAGATAGGTCACGACGGCGATGGCGAACAGGAGGCCCGGGATCGCCAGCATGATGTCAACGCCGCGCATGATCACCGAGTCGACCCAGCCGCGGAAGTAGCCGGCCAGTGCGCCCAGGAGCCCGCCCACGGCGACGCCGATCACCACCGACAGCACGGCGATGCCGAGGGTCAGGCGCGCCCCGAAGATGATCCGTGACAGCACGTCCTGGCCCTGGATGTTCGTGCCGAACCAGTGCTCGGGCGAGGGTGGCAGGTAGCTGTCGGCAAGGGTGCCGCGCGTGGGCTCGAACGGTGCCAGGAACGGCGCGAAGATCGCCATCAGCACGAAGAGGCCGACGATCGTCACGCCGATGATGGCCGCCGGACTGCGACGCATGCGCCGCAGCGCATCGGTCCACAGGCCAATCGGCCGATCCTCGTACGTCGCCGCCAGCGTGCCGGTTGCCTGCGTCATGAGTATCGAATCCTCGGGTTGAGGAAGGCATAACTCACGTCGACCGCCAGGTTGACGAGCACGAAGATGACGGCGAGCACGAGCACGCCGCTCTGGATGACCTGGTAGTCATTGTTCACCACCGCGTCATAGATCCACTTCCCGACGCCACCCCATCCGAAGATCGTCTCGGTCAGGATGGCACCGCCCAGGAGCAGCCCCATCTGGAGGCCGATGACCGTGACCACTGGGAGGAGAGCATTGCGCAGCACGTGCCGGTTATCAACGACCGCCGAGGGAAGGCCCTTGGCATTGGCGGTGCGCACGTAGTCCTCGTTGAGGACGTCGATCACGCTGGCGCGCGTGATGCGCATGATGATCGCCAGCGGGATCGTCCCCAGGGCGATCCCGGGTAGGACGAGGTGCCGCAGCGCGTCGACGAAGCCACCCCACTCCCCCGCCAGGAGGGTGTCGACGATCATCAGGTTCGTGACCCGCGGGATGCTGTACAGGATGAGATCGATCCGCCCCGAGTCGGGCAGGATTGGCCAGTTGATGGCGAACAGGAACTTCAGCATCAGGCCCAGGAAGAAGATGGGAATGCTGATGCCGATGAGCGAGACCACGGTCCCCGCGGAATCGCTCCATGAGCCGCGGCGCTTCGCGGTCAGCATGCCGAGCGGGATGCCCAGCGTGAGGGCGAACAGCATCGCCGCCGCGGTGAGCTCGATGGTGGCGGGGAAGCGCTGGAGGAAGTCATCGGTCACGTCGCGGTTGGTGATGAAGCTGGTCCCGAGGTCCAGCCGCGCCAGTCCCGACACGTACTCCCAGTACTGCTCGATCAGCGGCCGATCAAGCCCGAGGGCCGTTCGCACCCGCTCGATGGACTCGGGCGTCGCTCGCTCTCCAAGGATCGCGGCGGCCGGGTCACCGGGCAGCAGACGAATGAACAGGAAGACGAGGACTGTCAGCCCGAGCATGATCGGGATGAGCAGCAGCAGGCGGCGAAGGATGAACGTTCCCACGTCACTCCCCGGTCTGGAAAGGAGAGAGGGCCTCGGCGCTCGGCCGAGG
>JACDBS010000146.1 GCA_013694795.1 Chloroflexota bacterium
GTTTCCGCCACCGTCACGTTCGACAAGGTCGGCGATGCGTGGACCATCACGCGCTCCGAGCTCGACGTGATCGGCACCGTGCCCGGCATGGACGAGGCCGCGTTCGATGCCGCGGCGCAGGACGCCAAGAACAACTGCCCCGTGTCGCGCGCCCTTGCCGGAAACGTGGAGCTCTCGGTCTCGGCCACGCTCGAGGACAGCCACCCGTAAGCCACGGCATGACGCGGAGGCGAATCAGCCTTCGGGCACGGCGCCGCTCAGTTCCCAGAGGTCGGCATGCGCACCGGCACCGTCCCGCCCGCCGAAAAGGAGCACCCGTTCGCCGGTAGCGTCACGAATCAGCTCGGCTCCTGCTCGGCCCGGCGGGAGGTCACCGTCAGGGGCGAGAGAGATGGCATCGGCTTCACCATCTCGCAGCAGCCACAGATCGGCCAGAAAACCTCCATCGAGGCCCTGGCCGCCGAAGACGAGCGTGGCTCCGTCGAGGCGCGTCCGGGCGTACAGGTTCCTATCCGGCGGGAGCGAGCCCTCGACGCGTGTCCAGGCCCCATCGGCGAGGGTCCATCGGTCGCCCAGCGCGGTGACGCCGGTCGTCTGGCCGGCGTAAAGGGCGAGCTCGCCCGCATCGGTCCACCAGCAGCCGTGGAGGCAGCGTTCCACCGGGCGGGTGCCATCGGTCGGTGTCTGATCGGTCCAATCGCCTGACTCGAAGTCGTAGGCGCGGGTATCCGAGAAGCGGGCGCCGTCCGAGGTGAAGCCGTGGCTGATCCACAGGCGCAGGTCGGGGCCGATTGCGGCGCAGGTGCCATATCGGGATACGGGCACCGCGCCGTTCGAGGGTAGCCGTGCCCACGAGCCGGCCGGGGGATCGAAGGCCCACAGGTCGTTGAAGAACGTGGCGCCCGCCTGCCCGGCGAAGACCGCCAGGCCGATGTCCTCCACCCAGACCGCCTCGTGCCCGAAGCGCGCCGCCGGACCGGGGCCGGGGCTCAGCTCGGTCCACGTGTCCGTGTCGAGGTCGAATGCCCACAGGTCGCCGAATACCGTGGAGCCGTCGCGCCCGCCGTACAGGTAGGCGGTTCGGCCATTGCCACCCACCGTCCAGGTGTGATCCTCGCGGGCGGCCGGTCCGGTCGGGTCAAGGGCGCGCCAGACCAGTGGCTCAGACGACGGCTGTGGCGTTGGCTCAGTGCTCGGCTGCATGGTGGGAGACGGGCGGGAGCTCTCCGACACCATCGGCACCGAAGCGGTGCCGTCGCCGGACGTGGTGGACGCCGGGCTGGCGCACGCGGCGAGGACAACCCCCAGGAAGAGTACTGGTATGCGGTTGCGCATCGGCGGAAGGGTACTTGGAAACGTCCAGAAGATCCGCCCCGCCGTGACGGCAAGTGTTCGTCCGAAGGCCGGCGCGAAGCCGTGACCTCGAGGTGCGGCTGGCATCGGTGACCGTTCGACGGGCGCTATCAGCGCGCCTCCACTTGTCGTCAGCTGCCCAGCACGCGCGCGCTAGGCGATCGCGGAGACCGAATCTGGCGGTCCGGCGCGCTAGCCACGCTCGGCCCGCAACCCGGAACGCGTCGATCCAGCCTCCGGCCTCGCCGTACGTGCATCCGGCGCACGAATGACGACTCCGTCACCGCGTTTTGGCCATCGATCATGCCACAGTCCTCGGCCGCTGGTCCATCGTGGAGCGGGAGACGAGATTCGAACTCGCGACATCCACCTTGGGAAGGTGGCGCTCTGCCAACTGAGCTACTCCCGCCCGACCGGGCCGCGATGATACAACGGTCGGATGGGATGCGGCAGGACGCCGCCTACCGGCTGGCGAGGCGGCGGGCGGTGAGCATTCGATGCCCTTCAGCGTAGAACGGGCGAGTTCCGTCCTGGCGGTCAATCTGGACCATCCGGATCCGTGCCGCGTGGCTGAGCCGCTCGCGGTGAGTGTCGTAGATGAGGTGGTTCGGGCCGAGCATCGGATCCTCCTTCGAGCGCTGGTGTCCTTGCCGACATGCTCTGCCCCCCTGGTATCGGGCAGTGAGCACCGCTTCGACATCCGCGGCGTCAACGTCGTGATCGGCCGGGTGTCGAGCGCTCGGCCTCATTGGTGTCGTCCAGCCGACGCTTCCACCCCTTGACGCGCGTGGCGCAGCGGGCGACAGTCTGCGTGTCCATTGGCCTTCCCGGCCCAAGGAGGGGAATCGCAGCGTGATCGACCAGTCCCTGGCGACCGACAACCTTCGTCAGTGCGCGCTCTTCGCGCATGTGGCCGATGATGGGCTGCGCTTGATCGCGGGGCAGATGCGCCGCCGTCGCTTTCGTCGCAATGAGGTCATCTTTCACCAGGGCGACATCGGTGACTCGCTCCAGGTGGTGGCCAGCGGCGCGGTGAAGATCGTCCTGCCCTCGGCGGAGGGCGATGAGGCGATCATAGCCACCCTTCACCCGGGCGAAT
>JACDBS010000181.1 GCA_013694795.1 Chloroflexota bacterium
GCGAAAAATGGCCGATACAGTGGACGGGCCGGGCGGCCGCTCGACGCAATGAGCAGATGGCGTCTCAGCCGGTTGGCGCTTCCGCCTCACTGGCGGTCGAGGCCTTGGGCTCAGCGGCCTTCGCCGGTGCCTTCGAGATCGAGCCGCTCGGTGTGGCGCTCTTGTCCGCATCGGTGCTCTGGCTCGAGCCACCGTCGGCGGACCGCGCGGGGTCGCCGTTGCGTGAATCGTTGCGATAGAAGCCCGAGCCCTTGAAGATGATGCCGGCCGGGAAGAGCACCCTGCGCAGGACGCCGCCGCAGCGCTCGCAGACGGAAGGACCATCCTCGAGCATCGAGTGGATCACTTCGGTCACGGAGCCGCAGGAGCGGCACTGGTAGTCGTAGGTCGGCACGGCCGGGGCATCATGGCCCAGCAGGACCGGAGGCGCAACGCGACCGGGAAGGTCAGGCCTCGGAGGCGCGGGGCCCCAGGCGCGACCACCACTTCCGTGCCGCCCGCAGTTCGGTACCCGGTGTGGGGCCATTGGGCTGCGAGATGAGCCTCGCAACGCCGTGCAGGTCATTGGCGATCTTCTCACGGGGGAACTTGGTCACCACCGGATGACCCTCATTCGAGGAGATGATCGCCTTGGGGCCGTTGCTGACCACGGTCGCGGAGATCGGCAGACCCAGCGCCGTCGCCATGTCCTGGAGGCGGATGCCGTGGTTGGCGCGGTTGACGATGACCCGGATGACAGTGCCGAGGCCAAGCTCGCGGGCCAGCTCCAGGAACTGGGAGCTGTTCCGCATGGCGCCGACCTCGGGCGTCACGACCAGGAAGATCTCGTGCGCAACCGCCAGCATGGCCATGGTCCGATCGTCGTAGCCGGGGTGATTGTCAACGATCACGTATGAGTGATGGTTCCGCGCCCACTTCATGGCGGCGAGAAGGAGGTCAACCGAAACGCGCTCGGACTGCGCAGGGTCCGAGCCCCACGTCAGGACCTTCACGCCGCTCTCGGCATGCACACTGACCATCTGCTCGAAGACCGCATCGGTCCATTCCTCGGGTGGGCTGTCGAACAGGTCGGCCAGCCCCATCTTGACCGGGACATCAAGGACGGCGGTGACGTTCCCGACGCCGACGTCGGCGTCAAACAGGAGCACATCCGCGCGCGTCTGCTGACGCAGCGCGACCGCCATGTTGACGGCGATGGTCGTCTTCCCGACTCCGCCCTTGGGGGCGAACACGCTGACGACGTGGCCCTCTCCGGCAATGGGAGCACTGCTCAGCGACTCCTCCGACGCCCAGGCACCGGATTCGCTTGGAAGGTGGCGTCCCGTCCGGATGAGACGGGCCTGGAGTCGATAGACCAGTGCCTCCGGCGGAATGGGCTTGAGGGCGACCTCGTCGCCGCTGCCGCCCACGCTGGGTGGAAGCTCGGTGTTCTCACCTACCAGGAGCAGGGTCGGCGTGGACTTGGTGCGATGTAGGTGCTCGTACACGCTCTGGATGGCGGCCGGCGCCAGGTCGCAATCGAGCACGGCGAGGTCGACCTCGGAGGTCGCGTCGGGGTCCTCGGGATTGAAGAGGACGGGCTCGAACCCGGCTCGCTGCAGTGCTTCGACATGCGCATCGGTTTCGGCGCCGACGGCAAGCAGAATGGTGGGTCGCTCCATTGCCCTTCCTAACCGATGCATTCTGGGGGGTCCGGTGGTGTTGGTCACATCGTCCGGCCAGATGCCATCGCGAGCAATGGGACTCCGAGTCGCGTGGGGCCTACCCCGAAAGTACTCCGGCCGAGCTCTTGCCTGGCTCTAGGCGCCGCGAGACATCCTCATGCCGCACTTGGGACAGTAGAAGGCGCTGGCGCTGCCGGCCTCGTAGCCGCAGTGCGCACAGTTCAGGCCGGGTCTGCCTCCGATGGACGGCAGCCGTGCCTGCTCCGCCTCACCCAGGCTGTAGCCGGATGCCACCACCTGCTGGTACAGGGAGCTCAGGAGCTTCTGACCGATACGCTCCGTGTCGCCTCGCAGACCCTTGCCGCCCCAGCCCACGACCGCCCGCACGATGAGCTCGCCCGACAGCTCGTCCCAGTGGGAGGCCAGTCCGCCGACGATGGCGTTGTAGTCGGGATAGCCGCTGGTGTCGATCTCTCCGTGGAGGAGTCCGCAGGAGAAGGTATCGACTGTCATGTCCAGCGCATCGGTCATCTCGAGCACGTAGAGTCCGTGCCGACCGATGGGACTCACCTCGCGTCGCGCGAGCACCCACTGCTGAACTTCGTTGAAGCGCTCGATGGCGGGCGAAGCGTCGGAGTATTCCAACGGAAGCGGCTCGATGATCTCGACGGACGTCTGACTCAGCGGCTCGACGATGCCCGGGATGGCGGCGGCCACGGCCGGAGCGGCCTGGAGTCGCAGGCCATCACTGCTGCGAGCGACGAGCGAGATCCGCAGCCCGTACTCCTGGGCCTTGACCTCCTCCTGCACGGGAGTCGGTGGCGGGGGCGTTGGAGCCTGCTGCTTCTTGCGCCTGAGAAACGACATTGGTTGCGAAGGCCCCTTTCTGCCGGCGGCGCGGCGATTCTACCAGCCCATCTCCGATAGACCGCATGGCCCGATCGGCGCATCCCTACTTCCGTTCGACTTCCGTTCGACCGTCGAGCCCCGCTCCCCGCCCGAACCGCACCGACGTATCGGTGCGTCAGTGCGTCAGGGCCCGGCGCTGCCTCTGCCGCCCCCCGGGCTGGAGCAGACCGATTGGACCGATCGCCTAGCCCAGCGCCACGCTCTGCGGTTGCACTCAGCGCACCGATCTACGAAGCGCGGCACGCATGGGCCGCCTTTACGACCAGAAGTTGCTGGATGGTGCAACTCTTGGCCGCGCCGAGGCGCAGGTTGGTGGTTAGGTGCACTCAGCGCAACCGCGGCAGGCATCCGCGCGTCAGGCTCGCCGCTCCCGCGTGCCGCTGCACCGACGCACGGAACGACCCATCTGGAACAATGTGCGCGTGCGTGCACCTTGCACGCTGGATGCGGGCTGCATCGGTCGCACTTGAGCGTGAATGACAGCCACGCGAGGCTCATCCGCCACGCAATGTGCTGCCAGGCGCACATTGTTCGGAACGGAGGTGCGCGTCTCGCGCAATGTGCGCCAGGGTGGACATTGCGCCGGAGCGGAGGCGCTGCCGGAGCCGGACAGCCCAGTGGCGCAGCGGGACAAGATAGGGAGCTGGTCTAATCGCGCCTGGGCACGACCTGCCTTGTCCTGGCCGCTCATGTTCGGCCTCAGGCCAGCTGTCGAACCTGCTGTTCGAGCTCGGCCAAGCGCTCGCGCTCGCGTTCCACGACCGCGGCGGGGGCGCGGGCGACGAACGCCTCGTTCGCGAGGAGGCCGCGCAGCCGCTCGATGTTGAGCTCCAGGTCGGCAACGTGCGATCGCCTCCTGTCGGCCACGGCCGTGTCGGCAGCCGTATCCACACCCAGCCACGCTGCCCCGAGCGGACTGGCCGCGACCAGTTGCGGTCTGTCCGCGTCGCCGCGGACCTCGATCGGTCGCACGCGGGCCAGGGCCTGGAGATATGCCGAGCCCGAATCGAGGGCCGCGGTCGCCTCCGGACCCGTCGGGGCGACGGTGAGCGGGACCCAGGCGCCGGCCGGTGTTCCCGCCTCGGTGCGCAGGTTGCGAACCCCGCGGATGAGCGTGGCGAGGTCATCGAAGGCAGACTCCGCGTTGGCATCGCGCGGGGCAGCGGCGGGCCATGCGGCGCGGATGAGCAGTGGCTCACCGCTGACCACCGACGGCGCCGCAGCGCTCAACGCCTGCCAGATCTCCTCGGTCACGAACGGCATGAGCGGATGCAGCAGGCGCAGGATGGTCCCGAGCCCATCCGCCGCGGCCGACCACGTCGTGGCACGTTCGGCATCGGTGGCGTCGTCCCGTCGCAGGTCGACCTTCGCCATCTCCAGGAACCAGGCGCAGTAGTCGCCCCACGCGACGTCATGGACCGTCGCGGCGTAGCCGCCGAGATCCAGCGCGTCAAGCTGCCGCGTGGCGCGCTCGGTCGCATCGGCCAGGCGCGAGCGAATCCAGCGCACCGCCAGGGATTCCTCCCCCGGCGCCGGGGCAAGCTCCGGCCGGCTGCCGAGGACAAAGCGAGCGGCGTTCCACAGCTTGTTGGTGAAGTTGCGCCCGCCATCGAGCTTGGCCTGGGTCAGGCGCTGGTCGCTCCCGGGAGCCGAGCCGCTGACCATGGCAAAGCGCAGCGCATCGGCCCCGATCTCTTCGACCATGCCGAGCGGATCGACGCTGTTGCCCTTGGTCTTACTCATCTTCACGCCACCGGCGGCACGGATCATTCCGTGCAGGTACACCGTGTGGAATGGCTCGGTCTCGGTGCAGAAGAGGCCGAGCATCATCATGCGGGCAACCCAGAAGAAGAGGATGTCGTAGCCGGTCTCCATCACCGACGTCGGGTAGAAGCGCGCCATGTCAGGCGTGGAATCCGGCCAGCCGAGCGTACTGAACGGCCACAGCCCGGCGCTGAACCACGTGTCGAAGATGTCGGTCTCCTGGGTCAGTTCCGTCGCCGGCCGGCCGCAGTCGGCGCAGGCGTCCGGGCCGGCCTCGAGATTGGTCACCGTGACATGGCCATCCGGGCAGAACCAGGCCGGGATGCGATGCCCCCACCACAGCTGGCGACCCACCGCCCAGTCATGGATGTTCTCCAGCCAATGTGCGTACACCTTCTCGAAGTGCGACGGCATGATCCTCGTCCGCCCTTCACGGACCGATGCGAGGGCGCGCTCCGCCAGCGGCTTGACCCTGATGAACCACTGCACCGATAGCCGCGGCTCGACCACGGTGCCGCAGCGCTCACAGTGGCCGATCACCATCTGGTGCGGCCGCTCCGCCTCGAGGTCACCCTTGTCGCGCAGCTGGTCCAGGATTGCCTCGCGCGCCTCGTAGCGGTCGCGGCCGAAGAAGTCGCCGCCCTCGGCGTTGATTCGCGCCTGGTCGTCCAGCACGGTGACGGCAGGCAGGTTGTGCCGCCTGGCCAGCTCGTAATCGTCGGGGTCGTGCGCGGGCGTGATCTTCACGGCGCCGGTGCCGAACGTCCGCTCCACGTGCTCGTCCGAGACGATCGGCAGGCGCCGCCCGAGGAAGGGCAGGATGGCATGGCGCCCGACGAGGTGGCGGTAACGCTCGTCCTCGGGATGGACCGCCACGGCGGTGTCTCCCAGCAGGGTCTCCGGGCGCGTGGTGGCGACGCTGATCCAGGCGTCGGGGTCGGGCGTGCCTTCGGGGCGCTCGAGGTGGTACCGGATCGTCCAAAGGGTGCCGGTCTCGTCGCGGTGGACGTTCTCGAGGTCGCTGATGGTCGTCAGGCAGCGCGGGCACCAGTTGACCAGCGCCTCGCCGCGGTAGACCAGGCCGGCGTCCCAGAGCCGCCTGAAGGCGACACGCACCGCTCTGGCGCTTCCCTCGTCCATGGTGAACCGCTCCCGGCTCCAGTCCAGGCTGGCGCCGAAGCGGCGCAGCTGGTCGTGGATGATCGGGCGGGTCTCATCCATGAACTGCCACATGCGCTCGAGGTATCGCTCTCGCCCGAGCGATGCGCGCGACTCCCCCTCGGCCGCGATGAGCTTGTCGAGCACGAACTGGGCGCCGATGCCGGAGTGGTCGACGCCCGGCAGCCAGAGCGTGTCGTCCCCGCGCATGCGGTGGTAGCGGGCCATCACATCCTCGACGATGAACGTCAGCGCATGGCCGATGTGCAGTGCCC
>JACDBS010000186.1 GCA_013694795.1 Chloroflexota bacterium
AGGCACTCCTCGCACGCTCGCCGCGCCTGCTGCATGCGCTTGGCGCGGTGGGATCGCGGGTGCGGACGCGCATGCCGCGTGTCCTCATCGGTCTCACCATATTGGCCGTCCTCGTTCAGTTGATCAGGCCGGCGCTGCCACAGGCGTTCGGCCGCCTGACGCCCGATGAGCCCATTGCCCTGGTGGATCGACTGGCGGCCGAGCTGCCGGCAGATGGCTGCTGTGCAAGGGTCCTCAACGAGCAGGTGTGGGGCGGCTACCTCGCCTATCGGCTTTCCGACCGCGTCCGGACGGCCATGGACGGACGCCTGGAGATCCGGTCCGGCGAGACATGGTCGGAGTACTTCGACCTCCTCCACGGCGAGGGTGATCCCGCCCGTCAACTGGGCGAGGCTGGGGTCGAATGGGCGCTCGTTGGAGCGGACCGAAACCAGCTGCTTGCCGCGCTCGACGCGGCCGGCTGGCAGGTGGTCGAGCGCTCACCGCACGGCGTCCTTCTGCGGGCGCCGACCTAAGGAACGACCTCGTAGATCCGGACTCGGTCCGTGTCGAGCGCCGGCTGTTCGGCCAACCACGGCGCTCCATCCCACAGCGCCAGCGGGTCCTGCGCGGCTTCCGGCAGTCGCTCAACCACCACCCACCGCACGCCGTACGCCTCCGCGACCTGGCCGATGACCGCCGGCGGGTCAAAGGGAGGCGCAATGGTCGGGTTACCAGTCCGCAGGTTGAGCGACGGCGGATCCACGTACATCACGACATCCCTGGCATCCGTAGCCGCCAGCCATCCCGCGGCCGTCTCGAGCCGTTCTCGACCGCCGCGCCACTCGAGCAAGAGGGCAAGAGAGCCGGCAAGCGAGAGGACAACGGCGCCGACGACCGAAGCGGCGAGGAGGAATCGGATGTTGCGGGGGCGGCCGAATAGCGGAACCTGGCGGCCGAGGCGCTCGAGGGCGGGACGGAACGAGGCGATGCCCAGCGGGATCGCGAACGGGAGCCATGCCCACGCGGAGTGATAGAAGGCGCCCTGCGGCGCGTGAAACGTGAAGGCCGCGCCCATGACCACGAACAGCAACGCGAAGTACACGAGAAACGGCGCGAGCTCCGGACGGCACCGCTCGCGGACCATGCCGTAGATGAAGGTGAACACGAAGGTGCCGCCAAGGAGCACCGCCGTGCGACCGATCAGCAGCCCCCACGACGTCAGCTTCGAGCCAAGGACGTTGATTGGCCCCCACGCCAGGTAGGTGCCCAGGTCGACCCGGTGGCCGATCGAGAACTGTTCGTTGTAGCTCGTGATCCACAGGGTGTGGCCGCCGGCGGATGGGAGCGGGGTCCCGAAGACGAGCCACTGGCGGACGAGCCACGGCGCCAACACGACGGCCGCCGTCAGCACCGCACCGAACACCCAGCCAAGACCGATAGGCCGACCAGCGGCCCGCCATGGCCCGATCCCGCGCCGAATCAGCCATGCGGTCAGCGGCGCAATGCCGAGGAGCAGCCCGTCGATGCGGGTAAGCGTCGCGACCGCGGCCGCTACGCCGGCCAGAACCAGCCAGCGGCCGCCCGACGCGTCCCGCACCGCACGCGTCGACGCGTAGAGTGCTGCGGCACCGGCGGTCCCGAAGAGGGCGAACGAGTCGACCATCGGCACATACAGGAGCATGGGACCGGCGAACAGGGCCAGCATGCCGCTGACGAGGGCCACGCGCCGGCTGTGCCACAGGTCCCATGCGACAAGGGCCGTGGCCGGGACGAGCGCGGCGCCCAACACGATGGAGGGCAGCTGAGCGGCCAGGCGCGAATCGCCGAAGAGCGCCATCGAGCCGGCGGCCAGGATCGAGGTCAGCGGCATCCAGTGGCCGTTGCTCGGCAGCGGCAGGTGCGGTTCGGCAGGCAGGACCCCGCCGACCTCGAGGAAGCTCCACAGGACCGGCACGGTGAAACCCTCGCCGCTCGCGAGCCGGCGCGCGACGAGCTCGTAGTACGCCGGATCCAGGTAGGGCGCATCGCCGACCAGGAGCGCGGCGCCTGCGCGGACGAGCAGCGCAACGATTCCGAGGACGCCGAGCG
>JACDBS010000225.1 GCA_013694795.1 Chloroflexota bacterium
CGTGTCACCCAGGAGTGTCTCGGGACGGGTAGTGGCGACACTGATCCAGCGCTGTGGATCGGGCGTCCCATCCTCGCGCTCAAGGTGGTATCGGATGGTCCAGATGGTGCCGGTCTCGTCGTGGTGGACGTTCTCGAGGTCGCTGATGGTGGTCAGGCAGCGCGGGCACCAGTTGACGAGGGCTTCGCCGCGGTACACGAGCCCCGCGTCCCACAATCGCTTGAATGCGGCGCGCACCGCACGGGCGCTGCCTTCATCCATGGTGAAGCGCTCGCGGCTCCAGTCGATGCTGGCGCCCAGGCGGCGGTGCTGCTCGCCGATGATGGAACGCGTCTCGTTCATGAACCGCCACATCCGCTCGAGGTATGGCTCACGGCCCAGCGAGGCGCGGCTCTCGCCCTCGGCGGCGATGATCTTGTCGAGGACGAATTGCGCGCCGATGCTGGCGTGGTCCACGCCCGGCACCCAGAGCGTGTCATCACCGCGCATGCGGTGGTAGCGGATCAGGATGTCCTCCACGGTGGCCGTGAGCGCATGGCCGATGTGGAGCGCCCCGGTCACGTTCGGCGGGGGCTGGGTGATCACGAAGCGCTCCGCCCCGAGCGGGGCCTCCTCGGCTGGACGGAAGGCATCGGCCGCCATCCAGCGCTCGTAGATGGCCGGCTCGACAGCTGCGGCGTCGTAGCGCGGGGCGAGCTCGCGTCGCGTCGTCATCGGTCCGTCTCCTTCATCGGTCCAATCAAAAACCCGTTCGTCGAAGGACGAACGGGTCGTGGTACCACCTTCATTCGCAACCGCCGATGCGGCCGCCTCATCTCCGCGCTATCGGGCGGACCCGTCAGGCTCGCGTGCGACCTTCTCCCTCTCGTTCCGCGGCGGGCTCTCAGCCGGCGCTCGCCTCTCTGGTGCGGCCGTTGGAGGGGTACTCCTCACGGTCAATGCCGAGGCGCGAGTGTACCACCGGCCGCCTACGGGCTTGCGGAGCCTAGCGTCCGCGATCGAGTGTGACGCGCAGGCCGCCTTCGGGGCGATCCTCCACCTTTGCCCCCTCCCCCTCGAGCGTGGTGATCGCTGAGCGAACGTCGAAGCCGGCGGGGTGCGTGGCCCGAAAGACGAACTCGCCCGTCTGGCCCAGGCTGAGGGCGACACCCTCGATCCCGTCCACGCCGGACAGCGACTGCCGGAAGCCGGTGATGGCACCGAAGCTGCCGAGGCCCTTGACAACGATCTCGGTCGTGATCTGCTCCGCCGCCGTGGTCACGGCTGCCCCGTCTCCTGCGAGGGTTGCGTCGAGCTCCGCGAGCCGAGCGGTCAGGACCTCCTCCTCGGCCGGATGGACCGCGGGACCGGCCGGAACGCCGTTCGAGCCCCCCGTCGCGGGCTCAACCGAAGCCTCCTCCTCGGGCGCGACCGTGGGCGCCGGAGATGCCGGGGATGCGACGGCTGCGGCCGATGCGGCGGACGCGTTGGTCAGCGTCGGCGGACGCGGCATGCGCTTGGCGGCTGCGGCAAAGGCAGCTGGGTCGTTGATCTCGGCCAGTTGAGCGTAGTACGCCCCGAGCTCGCGCTCGTATTCGGCGACGCGGCCGCGGACCGCGTTGGTCTCGCCTTCGGTCTTCGCGGTTTCCGCACCGATCTGCTGCTCGAGCTGGGCACGGCGAGCAACGACGCGCGCCTCCGCCTCTGCCTTGATCCGCTCGGACTCTGCCTTCGCCCAGTCGGCCACACCGGCGACATCGGCCTCGGCGCGAGCACGGAGCGCCTCGCGGCGGGCTTCGGCATCTGTCTCCAGGCTTCGCACGCGCTCATCGGCATGCGAATGCAGCTCCGCCACGGTGGTCTGTCGCGCCTCATCGGCCACGCCGCGCATGGCGGCGACCAGGTCGCGCATGAACTCGTCGCCGCCGGATTCCGCGGTGGCGGCCGGCACGGGCTCATCGTCCGCCTTCGCCTGCTCGGCTTCAGTCGTCTGTGCCGGCGATGCACTGGCTGCGGAGCCATCACCGGCGCCGGACGCGGCACTGGGCGCGGGCGCGGCCTCGGCCTCTTCTGGCTTGGTCACCGACTCGACCGAGTTGGCCACCGATCCGGCAGGGTTAGTGACGGTCGCCGAAGAATCACTCTCCGCCAGGGGACCGCCCGTCTCGGGCGACCACGGGAGGCGGAATCCCGGACGACGCTGGTTGGCAGTCATGATGCGCGAAGCGCTCCTCGTTTTCATTCGGCCGTCGCGGGCAGGGTGGTGCGGCCTGTCCACATGCTACTGCCAGAACCGGTCAAATCTGCGCCTGCTGAAGGTACGGGCGCCGGACGGGACTCCGGTACCCCCGCACCATTGCTACCATCCCGGCCATGCCCGACCTCACCAATCTGCCCGACTCGGTCGAGATCGGCCTCCAGATCGCGCTCGTCGCCGGCGCCGCGCTGATCAGCTTCCTGGTGCTCCGTGCGGCCGTCGGCATCAGCGTGCGCCACCTCATCGAGCGGCGGACGGCCGAGTCCGGTGGCGGCGTGCTGCCGCGCGCGGAGCTCGAGCGGCGCGTGAATACCATCGCGCGCCTCGCCGTCCGCGTCGCGGCGACGGTCATCGTCGTCATCGCCATGCTCATGACGCTCGACTTGTTCGGGATCGACATCGGCCCGGCGGTCGCTGGCCTGGGCGTCGTCGGCATCGCCGTCGGCCTGGGGGCACAGACCCTCGTCCGCGACTGGCTGGCGGGCATCTTCGTGGTCCTGGAGAACCAGTACAGCAGCGGCGACATCGTCCGCATCGCCGACGTGGAGGGCGTGGTCGAGGACTTCAGCCTGCGGCGGACCACGCTTCGCGACGCCGATGGGACGATTCATACCGTGCCGAACGGCCTGGTCACCGTCGCGTCGAACCTGAGACACGCCACGCGAGAAGACTCGAGCGTCGCTTCTGACTCGGCTGTCGCTTCTGACTCGGCTGAAGCTCAGCTGACTGACCCGGCGCGGACTCCTCCGGCCTAGGCGGACTCTTCCTCAGGTTCCTCGTGCTGCTCGCGCTGGGCGCGTGAGGCGCGGCCGCGGCGGCGTGGCTCGGCGTCGTCGGTCTCGGTCACCAGCATCGGCGGCTGGCCGTGCTCGATCGTCTCGGCGGTGATGACGACCTTGGTCACGTCCGTGCGCTCGGGGATGTCGTACATGACCTCGAGCAGCGCCTCCTCGACGATGGTGCGCAGGGCTCGGGCGCCCGTCTTGCGGTCGATCGCCTGCCTTGCGGTCGCCTCCAGCGCATCGGGCGTGAAGACCAGCTCCACCTTGTCGAGGCTGAGGAACTTGACGAACTGGCGGGTAACCGCGTTCTTCGGCTCCGTGAGGACCTTGACCAGGTCCTCCTGGCCCAGCGCGGCAAGGCTGACGACCACGGGCAGGCGGCCGACGAACTCGGGGATGAGACCGTACTTGAGGAGGTCCTCTGGCATGAGCTTGTCGAAGAGGGCGTGGCGCCGCTCCTCCTTCGAGTGCCGCGCCTGGGAGCCGAAGCCGATGCCGCGCTTGCCGACCCGCTCCTCGATGATCTTCTCGAGCCCCTCGAACGCCCCGCCGCAGATGAACAGGATATTCGTCGTGTCGATCTGGATGAAGTCCTGGTGCGGATGCTTGCGCCCGCCCTGCGGCGGCACATTGGCGACCGTCCCCTCCAGGATCTTGAGGAGCGCCTGCTGTACGCCCTCGCCGGAGACGTCGCGGGTGATCGAGGGGTTATCGGTCTTGCGCGCGATCTTGTCGATCTCGTCGATATAGATGATCCCGCGCTGTGCGCGCTGCACGTCGAAGTCCGCGGACTGGATGAGGCGCAGCAGGATGTTCTCGACGTCCTCGCCAACGTAGCCGGCCTCGGTCAGCGACGTCGCGTCGGCGATGCAGAAGGGGACGTCCAGGACCTTGGCCAGTGTTTGGGCCAGCAGGGTCTTGCCGGAGCCGGTGGGGCCGACCAGCAGGACGTTCGACTTCCCGAGCTCGACGTCATCGACCGTGTGTCCGGCGTTGACGCGCTTGTAGTGGTTGTAGACGGCCACGGAGAGGACCTTCTTGGCCTGCTCCTGGCTGATGACGTAGGCGTCGAGCTGGTCCTTGATCTTGCGCGGGCTGGGAAGCGGAGCCGCGTGCGCCCTGCTGGCGCGCGGCGCCTCGAGCATCTCCTCCTCGATGATCTCCTGGCAGAGGTTGATGCACTCGTCGCAGATGTACACGCCCTGGCCCGCAATGAGCTTGCGAACCTGCTCCTGGCTCTTGCCGCAGAACGAGCAGCGGTACGGGACCTTGGATTTCGTCGTCATCGGACGCCGATGGTAGCACGGGGTCGCCACCCATCTTCCATCCCCCATTGGTCGTAGGATGCACCGATGCCGCCGCTGCGCTTCGCGCGCGTCGAGACCTCGATTGGACCGATGCTGGTGGCCGAGACCGGTGACGGCATCGCCGCCGTCACCCGCGCTGAGACCCTCGAGGCACTTCTCGCTCCGCTCCGCCGCCGCTTTCCCACCCTGGAGCCGAGGCTGCCGACCTGTCACCCGCCTGGATCGAGCATGCGCTCTTCGGTGAACCGCTGCCGCCGGTCGACCTTGGCGGGCTCTCGAGCTTCGATGCCCGGATCTACGAGGTGGTCCGGTCGGTACCCGCCGGCCAGACCATCACCTATGGAGAGGTCGCGAAGCTCATCGGGTCACCAGGTGCGGCGCGGGCGGTGGGTGGCGCGATGTCGCGCTGTCCGCTCTTTCCGGCCGTGCCCTGCCATCGGGTCGTGCGCGCGTCCGATGGCTGGTCGGGCTGGGGTCGCGACGTGGCGTTGAAGCGTCGCCTGCTTGCGGCCGAAGCGGGAGCCTCCCAGCGGCGGTAATCGCGAACGGGCGAGCTCTCAGATGGCCGGAAGGTGTTTCCGCGCGGCCCCTTCGTTGGTGGCACCGCTCAGCGTGTGGGATGGCGAACGAGACGGCAAATGCGGTGGCGCGTTCGTTGATGGCACCGCTCAGCGACTGACTTGGCGGGCAGGCCACCGGCGGCCCGGCCGGACGCTATTTTTTGGGCTTGTCCGCGGCGGCGGCCTCGTCGGCGGTCGGCATCTCGCCGCCGGCCTTCTGGGCCAGGCTGATGAGCGACTCGTTGTTGCCGGCGAAGACCTCGTCGATGAGACCGTAGGCCTTCGCCTCCTCGGCGCTCATGAACTTGTCGCGCTCGGAGTCGCGCTTGACCGTCTCGAACTTCTGCCCGGTGTGCTCGGCGAGGATCTGCATGAGGCGATCGGTGAGATGCATCATCTCGCGCATCTGGATCTCGACGTCGGGCGTGTTGCCGCGGAAGCCACCGGAGCCCTGGTGGATCATGACCCGCGCGTTCGGGAGGGCGTAGCGCTTGCCCGGCGCGCCCGCCGCCAGGAGGACGGCGCCCATGGAAGCCGCCTGGCCGATGCAGATGGTGCTGACCGGGGCGCGCAGGTACTGCATCGTGTCGTAGATGGCCATCCCGCTCGTCACCACCCCGCCGGGTGAGTTGATATACAGCTGGATGTCCTTCTCCGGATCCTCGGACTCCAGGAATAGGAGCTGCGCGATGATCAGGTTCGCGACGTTGTCCTCGATCGCGTCGCCCAGGAAGATGATGCGGTCCTTCAGGAGCCGCGAGTAGATGTCGAAGGCGCGCTCGCCGCGGGCGCTCGACTCGATGACCATGGGGACCAGCATCGGTTATGCGGACTCCTCGGACTGCTCGGTGGGTTCTGCCGCAGGGGACGCATCGGTCCCGAGGGCGCGCTCGATGAGCGTGTCAACCAGTGTACGGTTGCGGAGCGTCATGCGCAGGTAGCTTCGGCCACGGCGGCTGGTCAGGTACTCGCGCAGCTTGGCGTCGTTGTCGTAGCGGGCCAGTTGCTCGGCAATCTCGGCGTCGATCGCGGCGTCGGTGGCATCAATTCCTTCCTTCTCAGCGATCGCCGAGAGCACCAGGAGCGTCTTCACCCTTCGTGAGGCCGGCTCCCGGAGTTCCGAGCTGAGCTCTTCGGGCGTCTGCTTCGCGAGCGCTAGGTACTGCTCCATGCCGATGCGCTGCTGCGCCAGGCGCGTCCTCAGCTCGTCTCGCATGATCTCGACCTCGTTGGCGACCATCACCTCGGGCAGCTCAACCTTCGCGTTGCTCACCGCGTAGTCGATGATCCGATCACCGAAATGATGGCGGGCCTCCGCACCCGCACGCATGACCATGGAGTCGCGGATCTCGGCTCGGAGCTCGTCCAGGGTCTCGACCTCGCCTACGCTCTTGGCGAACGCATCGTCGACCTCCGGCAGGACCTTCTCGCGCAGGTCGAGCAGCTCGACCTCGAAGTGTGCGTCGGCACCCTGGAGCGCCTCGACGCGGTAGTCATCCGGGAAGGTGATGTCGAAGCTCGTCGTGGCGCCAATTTCCAGCCCCACGAGGTGCGCCTCCCAGCCGGGAATCATGCGGTTCTCACCGATGACCAACGGCAGCCGATCCGCGCTGCCGCCCTCGAAGGGCTCGCCGCCGATGGTGCCCGCGAACTTCACGCTGGCGATGTCGTTGTCGGCGGCGGCGCGGCCGTCGATCGGCCGCAGCGTTGCCTGCTGCTCGCGGAGCTCGCCGATGACCTGCTCCACCTGCTCGTCGGTAACCTCCGGCGTCTCGAGGCCGAACGCGTAGTCGGTGTACGCGCCCAGCTCGACTTCGGGTCGGACCGGGACGGTGGCCGTGAAGGTGATCGACTGCCCCTCGGCCAGCGAGGCGGGGTCGATGTCCACCTCCGGCTGGTCAATGGGCATGAGATCGGTCTGGCCCAGCGCCTTGTCGTATGCGTCGCTGACGAGGTGGTCGATCGCCTCCGCCAACACGCTCCCCCGGCCCACGAAGCGGTCAATCACCTGGCGCGGCGCCTTCCCCGGACGGAAGCCCGGCACCTTCGTGCGCTCGGCGACGTGGCGGTAGGCGGTGGCGAAATGCCGGTCTACCTCGTCGCTTGGAACCTCGATTTCGAGGACCATCTTCGAGCCCGCTTCGGGTCGTGTCGATACGGTGACCAAGTCAGCTCCTGCTGCGGCGTGGTGGGCGAGGCGAGATTCGAACTCGCACGTCTTGCGACACCGGCTCCTAAGGCCGGCGCGTCTGCCGTTCCGCCACTCGCCCGGATCGGTGGGTCGGTCGGCGAACTTTCGGTCCTGAGTCTACCAATGCACCGACGCGACTGCGCTGGACGCACCGCCGTGCAGTTGCACTCAGCGCACCGATCCACGAAGCACGGGCGAAAGTGGCGCCTGCATGATCAGAATGTGCGTCCCGGCGCAATTCTCGGCCTCAATCGAGCCGCACCTTCGTAGCTAGGTGCGCTGAGCGCAACCCGGCGAGGCAACGGCCCCGGAGCCACACTCAGCCGTGTCCCCGGTTGCTCATGCCGGAGTAGTCCTTGCCCTCGGCGGCGGCTGCGGCGGCGGCGCGCTGCTCCGGCG
>JACDBS010000230.1 GCA_013694795.1 Chloroflexota bacterium
GACCCGGCTCGCCCGAGACCTGGCTTCGCCGGGCGCGTCCCCGGCGCGGCAGCGTTCCGTGGCGATCCCAGCTTCGACGCCTTCGCGGGGGTGGTGTAGGTGCCCCTGCGGTTGGAGATCGTGAGTCCCGAGCGGCGCGTCTACGACGATGAGGTCGACATGGTCATCGTGCCAGGCCGCAACGGGCAACTCGGCATCCTGCCCCGCCACACGCCGCTCATCAGCTCGCTGGGCGTGGGTGAGCTGCGGATCAAGAAGGACGGCACCGAGCAGTCGCTGCTCATTTCGGGTGGCTTCGTGGAGGTTCGGCCGGACAAGGTCATCGTCATGGCCGACCTCGCCGAGCATTCCGACGAGATCGACGAGGCGAAGGCGGTCGAGGCCCGCAAGCGCGCCGAGGCCGAGCTGGGCGAGGTCAAGGACCCGGTCGACATCGCCCGCGTCCGCGCCTCGCTCCAGACCGCCCTGATGCGCGAGCGCATCGCCACCCGCCGCCGCTCCCGCGGCTAGGTCCGCGCCCATACATCGCCGTTCTGTGTCACCGGGGCGGCGCGTGACGCGGAGTGCCGACCTGTCGGCACCGGATGGGCGCGAGCGGCGCGCCAGGGGGCGTGTCGCGCGCTTCTCGGGCCGATACATCGACGCCAGGGCGCGCCGCGGTCCGCGACGCGATTCGCCGACCTACCCGGCGCCAGTTCGCCCGGCGGTCGCGCCGTGACGCGGAGTGCCGACCTATCGGCCCTGGATGCGCTTGGGTGCGGCATTCGCGCACCCGTTGAGCGCACTCAGCGTCGATGTATCGGCGTCAAGGCGCCGGCACGGTGCCCAGGTCACGTTCCGCCGACGTATCGGCGCTGCGGTAGCATCAATGCGTGGAAGAGAAGCCGATGGCGCCGGAGGAGGCGGAGCGCGCGCACCTGCGCGGGCCGGAGGGGCAGCCGGACCCGGGGCATAGGCGCATGCAGGAGCTGCGCAAGATCGGCCGCGCCTATCCGTTCATCTGCCCGGTGGACTTCAGGCCGCACAAGTGCTCGCCGCCCGGCGAGGACCCCAACCTGGACCCGGAATTCGTCGCGAATCATCGCACCGACGACGGCGCCCACTACCTGGCCTGACGAGCGATCATGCTGACCTGCGACCAGTGCGGCACGCGCATGCCGCAGCTTCCGGTGAAGATCGAGATCGTGCGTGAGACTGGGCCCATCGGCCTCCCAGGCGCGCCGGCCCATGGCGAGACGGTGAATTTCACGCGGCCGTATCGGTTCTGCTCGTCCGACCACCTGTACACCTGGGCACGCGAGGGCCGGATGATGATCTGCAATCGCCAACCGACGCTCTTCGAGGACGCGATGCAGCCGTATCTGCCGTCGCGCCACATGGGCGGGCGGCTGGGCCTGTGCGATGGCCACCACACCGGCGGCCACGAGTGGAAGGAAGCCTATCCCGGCTGACCCCGGAATCCGCGGGTCGCGCATTGTGCTCACTGGGCGCCTTGCTCCAGACCAGTGCGCCTAACGGGAGCAATGTGCGTCGTGACGCATGTTGTCCGGGATATACGGCGTGTCGGACGCTCAGATGAGCCTGGATCCGGCGCGTCGAGACCGGAGCGGCCGTGCAATGTGCGCTCAGCGGCAGATTGTTCGAAGCGCGGCGACAGGGGCTCGCCGGCTCGGTGCGCCCCGCAGCGAGCCCCACTAGACTGCAGCGGTCCATGCAGAAGTTCGTGATCACCGGCGGACACCCGCTGTCCGGCGAGGTGCGCATTGCCGGCGCCAAGAACGCCGTGCTCAAAATGATGGCCGCGGCCGTCCTGACCGATGACCGATGCACGCTTCGCAACGTCCCCAAGATCAGCGACGTGGCGATCATGCGCGAGGTGATGACCGATATCGGCTTCGACGTGCGCCGCGTCAACGGTGACGCGCTCGAGCTCCAGGCGCACGATGTGGCCTGGCCGTTCGTGCCGCTGGAGGCCGCGCTGAAGATGCGCGCCAGCTTCATCCTGCTCGGACCGATGCTGACGCGATTCGGCCGCGTCATCCTCCCGAATCCGGGCGGTGACCGGATCGGCCGGCGACCCGTGAACTTCCACGTGGCCGCCATGGAGGCGATGGGTGCCACCATCGTGTATCGCAACGGCTATTACTTCGCCTCCGCACCGACTCGTGGGCTTCGCGGCGCGCACATCGAATTCCCCATCGTCACCGTCATGGGCACCGAGAACGCCATGCTGGCCGCCACGCTGGCGCAAGGCACCACGGTGATCGACAACGCGGCGCGCGAGCCGGAGGTCGACGACCTCATTGCGATGCTCGACGCCATGGGCGCGCGGATCGAGCGCACGGCCGAGCGCCGGATCGAGGTTGAGGGGGTTGCCTCCCTGCGCGGCGCCGATCATCGCGTTCTGGGAGATCGCCTGGAGGCGGAGACCTTCGCCATCGCCGCCGCCATCACCCGCGGCGAGGTCACGCTGACCGGCATCAAGCCGCAACATCTCGCCTCTTTCCTGGAGGTCTGCGACCGCATGGGAGTCGCCCATGAGGCCGATGCGGCCGCCTCCACCCTTCGCATCCTGCCGTCTCATGGGGCCCTGCGTGCGGTGGATGTGCAGACCGATCCCTACCCGGGCTTCGCCACCGACTTCCAGGCTCCGCTGTCGGTGCTGCTGACCCAGGCCACGGGCGTCTCCACCGTCCACGAGACGATCTTCGAGGATCGGATGGACCATGCCCGCGAGCTCGTGAAGATGGGGGCGTCGATCGAGCTGGTTGACGAGCGGCGCGCCCGCATCACCGGCCCGACCCCGCTCCACGGCGCCGAGGTCGGAATCGCCGATCTGCGCGCCGGCGCCACGCTCATCCTCGCGGCCCTCGCGGCAACGGGGACTTCCGTGATCTCGGGTATCGAGCACGTGGACCGCGGCTACGAGCAGATCGAGGCCAAGCTCGTCGCCCTCGGCGCCCAGATCAACCGCATCGAGGCCTAGCTTCTCGTGGGCTGGCAGCGCGCGCACCAGTACGTGAGCCGCGCCAGTTCACCCTGGCGCGCGCTCTGGATGAGGTTCCCGCACCGTCGGCAGGGCCGTTCGGCCCGGCCGTAGACCCACAGACCCTGGCCGCGCGCGCCCGTCCCGGTCGTCACTCGGCCTCCTCCACGGGTGTTCGCCTGCATGAGCCGGCGCGCGGTGCTGAGTGCCGACTCCAGCTCCACGTCCTCGAAGGCTGCGACCGGAGACCACGGATCCAACCGCTCGATGAAGGTGACCTCGCTCTTGTACACGTTGCCGATCCCCGCCACGACCCGCTGATCCAACAGCGCGTTGCCCAGCTGCTGGTCGCCGCGCTCGCGAAGCCGACGAAGCGCCTCTGGGTCGTCGAACTCGCGCGCCAGCAGATCAGGGCCGAGCTCCAGGAGCGCGCGTGATCGGCGCAGGTCGGCATCGGTCAGGAGCTCCACCACCGGGGTGTTGAAGGCAACGACCACGGAATCCGGAGTCTCGAGGACGGCGCTTGCCTCCCGCATCGGTCTGCGCCAGCGCTCGCCCGGCCGATATCGGTGCCATGAGCCGCTCATGCGCAGATGGCTGCGCAGGGTGAGCCCGTTGTCGAAGCCGATGAGCAGGTGCTTGCCGCGCGACTCGACGCTTCCCACGGATGCTCCCACCAGTCGGGACAGGTCCGGGACGCGGCGCAGCCCCGGGCGCGCCTGCGCCCGAGCGGCCGTGATACTCCTCCCGACGAGGGCTGCGCGCAGCACCTCGGCGGTGCGGAAGATGGTGTCTCCTTCGGGCATGCACGCATTGTCGCCCGCGCGGTAAGCCATCGGTAAATGGTGCGGAACAACCCTTGACAGACCCGATGAGTGGGGGCCTTCTCGGTATACTGCGGCCCACCCCACGCACATGGCATTGGACCCTTAGCGCACGCATGAAGATCGGCATCGACCTCGGCACCGCCAACATCCTGGTCTACGTCAAGGGCAAGGGCGTTGTCCTCAATGAGCCGAGCGTCGTGGCCATCAGCGAAGACGACAACCGTCTCGTCGCCGTCGGTGAGGAAGCGCGCGAGATGATCGGAAGAACCCCCGGCAACGTCAGAGCCATCAGACCGATGCGCGACGGGGTGATCGCCGACTACCTCATCACCGAGGCGATGCTGCGCTACGTCATCAACAAGGTCGCCAGGGTGAGAATCTTCAAGCCGGAAGTGATGATCAGCGTCCCATCAGGCGTGACGAGCGTCGAGAAGCGCGCAGCCCGCGACGCGGCCCTCAAGGCTGGTGCCAAGGATGCGTACCTGATCGAGGAGCCGCTGGCCGCGGCCATCGGCGCCAACGTCCCCATCAGCGGCCCATCAGGAAACATGATCATCGACATCGGCGGCGGCACCAGCGAGATTGCCGTGATCGCCCTTGGCGGCATCGTGGTCAGCGACTCGCTCAGGGTCGGCGGCAACCGCTTTGACGAGAGCATTGCGAACTACATTCGGCGCAAGTACAACCTGATGATCGGCGACCGCACGGCCGAGGACGTGAAGATCCAGATCGGCTCCGCACTGCCGCTCGAGGAGCCGCTGCGGATGGATGTCAAGGGCCGCGACATGATTGCGGGACTGCCGCGAACCATCCCCATAACCAGCACCGAGATCACGGAGGCCATCGAGCAGCCGCTGCAGGCCATCATCACCGCCGTTCGCAACGTCCTGGAGCAGACGCCGCCAGAGCTGAGCTCCGACATCATCGACAAGGGCATGGTCATGACCGGCGGCGGGTCGCTGCTGCGAAACCTCGACAAGCTACTGACCCAGGTGACCGGCATCCCGTGCCACGTCGCGGAGAATGCCCTGAACTCCGTCGCCGTGGGGACCGGCATGGCGCTGGAGAACTTCGGCACCTTCCGAAAGTACCTCGTGAGCCACTCGTGAGACCGATGTGACGATCGCCGCCTCGGCGACCGAGCTGCGCGACCAGCTCAAGCTGGAGCGAACCGGGAAGCCGCCGACGAGCAAGGTCTTCGTCGACTTCCACATTCATACCCGCTTCAGCCGCGATTCGATCCTGACCGAGGAGCGATTCATCGAGACGGCCATCGAGCGCGGCCTGACCCATGTCTGCGTCACGAACCACAACAACATCGAGGGCGCCATCGCCGTCCGCGACAAGGTCGCCGGGCTGGGCCTGGAAGACAAGCTTACCGTCATCCTGGGCGAGGAGGTGAGCACCGCCGATGGCGAGGTGGTCGGCATCTTCCTGACGCGGACCATCCCGCGCGGCCTCAGTGCCAACGAGACGGCCGATGAGATCCATCGGCAGGGTGGCCTGGTAAGCATTCCGCACCCATTCGACCCGTTCCGCGGGTCGCATATCAGGGAAGGTCCGCTGCGCAACCTGGCGGAGACCGGCAAGATCGACATGATCGAGGTCTTCAACTGCCGTGTGAGCCTCCAGCGCCACAACGTCGAAGCCGCCGAGTTCGCGCACCGATACGGCATCCCGGGCATCGCCGCCTCCGACAGCCACGCCAGCTTCGAGGTCGCCATGGCCTTCAACGCCCTGCCGGCCTTCGAGACGGCCTATGAGCTGAAGGCGCTGCTGCCCCACAACGAATGGCACGCCAGCCGCTCCAGCGTCTTCATCCACGCCACGACGCGCTGGGCGGTATGGAAGAACGCCTTCGACGGCTGGCGCGGCAAGAACACCGCCACCGGGCCCATCCTCGGCCCCGAGAAGCCGGAGCAGGTCCGGCGAGAGCCCGTGCAGCGCCCGACCGCCGCCGAGCTTCCTGCCAAGGAAAAGGACCAGGAGTGACCGACCCAGAGCAACCGCCCGAGAACCTGGACGAACAGGTTTCCCTTCGGCACAGGCTGCTCAACGTGCGCACCATCGGCTCCGTGCTCTTCGGGGTGCTGCTGCTGTTCCTCCTGTCGCGCGTGCTGCTCAGCCCGGACTTCGACTGGGGCGAGGTCGTGCGGCACATCGGCCAGGCCAATCCGGCGTTCCTGCTTCTCGCCTTCATCGCCTATTACGCCACCTTCCCGCTGCGCGGATACCGGTGGCGCTATGTGCTTGGGCGCAGCGGCATGCACGTCCGATTCCGCGACGCCACCGAAATCCTGTACCTGTCGTGGTTCGTCAACTGCCTGGTGCCGGCCAAGCTGGGCGACCTCTATCGCGCCTACCTGTTGCGCGGCAACTTCGGCGCGTCCATCTCGCGCACGGTCGGTACGGTCTTCATCGAGCGCGTGGCCGACATCATCATCATCGCCACGCTCGCCCTGACCGCCGGCTTCTGGTCGTTCCGCGGGCGCTCGCGCCCGGACATCGATGCGCTCTTCATCATCGGCTTCGTGGTCGCCATCGGCTTCGTCCTCATGCTGATCAGCCTCAAGGTCTTCGGCGGTCGAATCGGCCGATGGCTGCCGGCCCGCATCGGTGTGCTCTGGCAGCGCTTCCAGGAAGGCAGCACCGGCGCGCTGGGCGTGCGCAGCGTCCCGATCATCCTGGTCATCACCACCGGCATCTGGCTGCTGGAGGGGGCGCGGCTGTACTTCGTGATCCGCGCGCTCGGGCTGCCCGAGGTAGGGCTGGGCATCAGCTCATCCATCTTCGTGGCTTTGGCGGCGGCGCTCCTGACCGCCATCCCGCTCACGCCCGCCGGCTTCGGCTTCGTGGAAGCCGGGATCATTGGTGTCCTGTTCCTGTACGGCGTGCCGCAGGAGCCGGCAGCAGCAGTGGCCCTCGTGGATCGAGGTCTGAGCATCGTGACCGTCATCCTTTTTGGCGGCATCCTGTACGCCGTCAGCCCCCTGGTGCGTCGAGCGCACGGACCGCGACCGGCGGCCTCCACGGGCTGACTGACCGACGGCGCCGTTTGCGCGGGAGCGCAACTAACTCGGAAGTTCAGCCGATATTCACGCACCGTTTGCGCCCCAGCGCACAAATGGACCTCTTTGGCGCCCAGATCCGGCACTCCTTCCGAGTTACGTGCGCCCCAACGCAAATGGGCCACACGGGGCGGCTTCCTCTACGCCTTCAGTCCCCTGGTGCGGCGAGCGCACGGCGCCGCCCGGCGGCTCCGCGGGCTCGACGACGGTTCTGGCGGTCGCAGGGGTCCGGGCGCAGAC
>JACDBS010000178.1 GCA_013694795.1 Chloroflexota bacterium
CCCGCGCGAGCTGTCCGGCGGCATGGCGCAGCGGGCGGCGCTGGCCCGCGCGCTCATCGGCGACCCGCCGGTGCTCCTGCTGGACGAACCCTTCAGCGCCCTCGATGCGTTGACGCGCGAGACCTTCGACGCCGAGCTTCAGCGACTGTGGCTCGAGCAGCGACGCACGGTGATCGGGGTCACGCACAGCGTCAGCGAGGCGGTGGCCCTGGCCGATCGCGTGATTGTCATGACGCCCCGACCCGGCCGGGTGGCGCGCGTCATCGAGGTCGACCTGCCGCGGCCCAGGCCCTCCGAGATCGCCGGCAGCCCGCGGGCGGCCGAGCTCGAGGCCGAGGTCCGTGCGGCACTCAGCGAGGGTCGTGCCCTCGAGCTGCGACCGTGGGCCGAGCAGGAGGGCGCCGCATGACGCGCATCGGTGCCGCCCTGGCCAGCCTCGCCGTGTTCCTCGCCGTCTGGAAGGCCGCGACCGTCATCGGCGGCTATCCCGAGTACGTTCTGCCCGCGCCGGAGGTGGTCGGCGAGCGAGCAATACGCGCCATCGCCAGCGGCGTGCTGTGGGAGCACGGCGCCGTGACGCTGCTCGAGATCGTTCTCGGCTTCGCGCTGGGCGCGACCACCGCGGTGGTCACCGGCATCGCGCTGGGCAAGTCGGTCCTGATCGAGCGGGTGCTGTCGCCGTACATCGTCGCTGCCCAGGCGGTCCCGGTCCTGGCGCTGGCGCCGCTGCTCGATATCTGGTTCGGCGGCGGCCTGCTGGCGCGCGTCGTCATCTGCGCCCTCATCGTCTTCTTCCCCATCGCCATCGCCACCATGGTCGGCATCCGCGCGACGGACCCGCTGCTCGACGAGATGCTGCGCAGCCTGGGCGCCACGACTCCGCAGCGCACCCGACTGCTCGAGATCCCATCCGCCCTGCCGGTCATCTTCGGCGGCCTGCGCGTGGGGGTGACGCTGGCCGTGGTCGGTGCTGTCGTCTCCGAATGGGCCGGCGCCGGCACCGGGCTGGGCGTGCTCATCAACATCGCCAACCAGGGGCTCTTCGATACCCCGCTCATGTTCGTCGCCCTCGCCGCGCTGGCGATCATCGGCTTGGTCTTCTATGGCCTGGTCGTCTTCGTCGAGCGTCGGCTCGTCAGCCAGTGACCTGAAAGGAAAACCGATGTCTCCGTTTCGCCTCCCGCTCCTCATTCTCATCCTCATCCTGGCCGCGTGCCAGGCACCAGCGGCCGTCTCGGAGGCACCGGCCGAGCTGCGCCCGGTGACCCTGCTGCTCGGGTATCGGCCGGATGTCCAGTTCGCGCCGTTCTATGTGGCGCAGCAGGAGGGCTTCTACGCCGATGCGGGCCTGGAGGTGACGATCGAGCACAAGCAGGCGCCGGACGTCCAGCGACTCGTCGCGGACGGGCAGGCGGAGTTCGGCGTGGCCGATGCGACCGACGTGATGATCGCGCGCACCGCCGACATTCCTGTCCGTTACGTTTCGACCCTGTACCAGGGCTTCCCGGTGGCGCTCATCGGCGAAGCCGCGGACGTGCCGAGCGATCCGGCGGGGCTGGCCGGGATGAGGATCGGCACGCCGGGGCGCTTCGGCTCCTCGTGGCACGCGCTGTTGGCGCTGCTCGAGGCCGGCGGCCTGAACGAGGGGGACGTGGAGATCCGCGAATACCCGCAGTTCAACCAGGTCGACGGCCTGGCAAGCGGTGACGTGGACCTCATCACCGGTTTTCGCAACAACGAGCCGCTGCGCCTGGAAGGGCGCGGCATGGACGTTGGCCTGCTGACCGTCGACGATGTGGCGCCGCTGCCGGGTCCCGGTGTGATCGTCGGCGACGACCTGCTGGCCTCCGACCCGGACCTGGTACGCGCCTTCGTTGACGCGACCGCGGCGGCCCAGGCCGCCGTCATCGAGGACCCTGACATGGGATTTGCCGCCGCCACCGACGCGGTCCCCACCATCGCCGAGGATCCCGACGTGGCGCGCGCGGTGCTCGAAGCCACGGTCGAGCTGTGGGCCGGGGATGGCTTCGCGGACGGCGCGATCGACGTTGAGCTGTGGGAGTTGGCCTACGCCACCATGGAGCGTCTCGGCTTCATCGATGGCTCAGTCCCCGTCGAGGAGATGATCGCGGACATCATTCGCTCGTAAAAGCCGGGAGGCCGATCCCTCGGCCCCCCGGTTGAGTGTCGCCGAACCCGCCGTTCACTCTGGAGTGGGCCCACCACGGAAGGGCGCCTCGGGGGGGGCGGCGTGGGCGTCGTCGCTCGTCGTCGCGCTCCCTGGTCGCTCGTCCTGGGTCCAGGCGCTCCCGGAGCCGTCCGTGGATGCGGCCGCCGGCCGCTCCATCTGGCTCCAGTCGCTTCCACCGACGGCCGGTGCGATGGCCGGAGGCCGCTCGGCCTGGCTCCAGTCGCTGCCGGTGACGGTCGTCTGCGCCGCTCCCGCGCCGGCGTCGTCGCTCGCCAGGTTGGCGAGCCCCACACCACCGGCCACGCCGAGGGCAATGGTACCGGCGAGCACGCCGGTGACGAGGAGCCGCTTGCGGAAGGCATCCGCCTCCTCGAGCGACGGGAAGTGGATGGAGATCGCGTGGCCCTCGGTGTCATCGTCGTCCTCCGCGATGACCCGTACCGCGGTGCCGGCGCGGGCGCCGTGACCCTCGGTGTCGTCCTCGTCGAACCGCACCCGCAGGCGCGTCGATCCGGGCTCCTGCCGAAGCTTGTCTCGCAGCCAGCCGGAGTCGTCGGGGTCGACGACCGCGCGCTGATCTTCCCCCAGCTCGATCATGAATTGCTGATCGGTCATGCCGTTCTCCTCTGTTTCCGCTCAGGCTGCCATTGGTCATTAGCGAACCGCGTGTCGGCAGCCGGAATTTCAGGCCTGGCTCGACCGGGCTGGTGATGGGCGTCATCGCTCGGCCGCTGGCTTGCCCGCAGGCCCCAGCGGGCTGATCAGATACTCCGCAGCATGCGCTGATACCCCCCGGCGGACAAGGACGGATGCGACTGCCGATGTGTCGGTCAGCCGACACCGTTTGATCAGCCCGGGGCGGCCATCCGCTCGGCCGACTCGACGGTCTGGCGGAGCACCATCATCGGGGTGACCGGTCCAATGCCCCCCGGGACCGGCGTGATGGCGCGGACAACCGGCGCGACCGTGGCGAATGCCACGTCGCCCACGATGCCGCCGTCGACCGCGTTGATGCCGCAGTCCACGACCACCGCGGATCGGTTGACCATCTCCGGGCCGATGAGCTCTGGGGAGCCGGCTGCCGCGATGAGGAGCTCGGCCCGGCGCGTCTCCCGCGCCAGGTGGCGCGTCGAGCGATGGCAGATCACCACCGTGGCATCGCGGGCCAGCAGCAGCGAGGCGACCGGCCGGCCCACCACCGCTGAGCGGCCGACGATCACGGCGCGCCGCCCGGCGACCGACACGTCGTGGGCCTCCAGGATGGCGATGACCGCCAACGCCGTGGCGGGGACGAAAGCGGGCTCGCCACGGGCCAGCCTGCCGGCGTTCGTCGGGGTGGCGCCGTCCACGTCCTTGGCCGGGTCGATGAGCTCCACCAGCCGCCGGCCCTCGCCTGGGTCCGCGAAGGGCTGCGCAATCACGATGCCCGCGACGCGAGGGTCGTGGTTGAGGCGCTCGATCGTCGTGTCCAGCGCATCATCGGCCGATACGATCAGCTCCGTCGCGACGCCGGTGCTGCGCGCCGCCCGTTCCAGGCTCGCGGCGTAGAGGGCTGCCGCCTCGCTGGATCCGTCGCGCAGGATGGCCAGGCAGGGTGGCGCGACGTCGCCGTCGGGGCCGGCCAAGCGCTCCACGC
>JACDBS010000008.1 GCA_013694795.1 Chloroflexota bacterium
GGCCACCAGGGCGTCCCAGCCGGCGCCCGCGAAGAGAGCGAGCCGGCCGTCCACCACGACGAGGTCGACCGGACGAGCCTCACCCCGCACCAGTACATCCACGAGAGCGCGAGGGTCTCGCGGCAGGCGCAGGAGGTGCGCGGTGGCGTTGCCGAAGCCGGCGGGGATGTAGCCCAGCGTCAGATGGGGCCGGGTCGCCGCCACGTTGTACGCAATGCTGAGAGAACCGTCGCCGCCGGCGATGATGGCAGTGGTGTAGTCATCGACCCGTTCGTCGAGCCATGTCCGCAGCCTGGAGGCGTCAGGGGTGGCAATGACGTGCAGGTCGGCCGCCAGGTCGTGACGGGCCAGCTCGACCGTGCGGCGGACCCGTGCGGACCGTGCGCTGCCGGCCCCCTCGTTGAGGAAGACGGCAGCGCTCGCGCGTGTCAGGGGAGCTCGGACAGCAGCGCGGCGGCGAGGTCTTCCGAGGGGCCTACCACCGTGAAGACCGCATCGTTCGTGAAGTAGAGGTAGGCCGCTCCGTCCGTACCGGTACCGGACATGCGCAGCACCTCCTTGCCGCCCACGTTCACCGTCTCGGCCGTGACACTGCCGTCGGCGGTGACCCCGGACATGGCGCGCGCGAGCATCTCGAGCGAGGGCTGGTCAATGTCCGGAATGCGGAACGCGTTCACCGTGATGGCGTCCTCGCCATCGCCGTACGTCGCGAAGACGAACTCCGCCCCCGAAGCATCCAGGCCCTGGCCGGCCAGGGCGCTTCCGATGATCGCGTCCATGCCCGGGATGTCATTCCGGCTCATGCCATTGAGCTCGTCGGGGAGGAGGTCCGCCAGGGCGGTACCGTTGTCGGTTGAGCCACCGGTCTCGGCGGTCGGCTCGGGTGTCTCGGATGCCGGCTCGGGCGTTGGCTCAGCGGTGGCCACCGGCTCGGGCTCGGCGGCCGATTCGCTTGCGGTCTCTTGGTCGGAGCACCCGGCGACGACAAGCGCCAGTACGGCGACGATGAGAATCGAAAAGCGCTTCAAGTGATGGCCTCCGTCGGTGGAAATGGCAGCCGGGTGCAGTCTAGTCCCCAATCCCTGAGTGGGCCGGTCAGGATTCAGGTGCGGGTGAGGAGCTCGCCCGTCGGCTGTCGCTTCAGGAATCGGCCATCGCCGGCGGCGCCAAGCCACTCGTCGCCATCCACGATCACCTTGCCCCTCGACAGGACGATCTGGGCGGCTCCAGTCACTTCGCGACCTTCGTAGCACGAGTAGTCGACGTCCATGTGGTGCGACGCCGCGCTGATCGTGTGCTTCGCTTTGGGATCGTAGACGACGAGGTCCGCATCGGCTCCGACGGCGACGACGCCCTTGCGGCCTGAGAGGCCGAACATGCGCGCCGGCGTGGTGCTGATCACCTCCACCCATCGGTTCGGGGTCAGGTGCCCGTCGACCACGCCGCCGTCGTGCAGCAGGTTCACCCGATCCTCGACGCCGGGAAGACCGTTGGGCACCTTGCGGAAATCACCCTTTCCCAGGTCCTTCTGGCCGTGGAAGTCGAACGGACAGTGATCGGTCGAGACAACCTGGAGGTCATTCCTGGCAAGCCCCTTCCACAGCTCCGGCGCGTGCTCCGCGGGCCGCAGCGGCGGCGAGCACACGAACTTCGCGCCCTCGAAGCCGTTGCCCATGTCCTCGAGGGTCAGGAAGAGGTACTGCGGGCAGGTTTCGGCGTAGGCCGGCAGTCCTTCGTCGCGTGCGCGGCGCACCTCGTTGAGCGCTTCGATTGCGGAGAGATGAACGATGTAGACGGGGACACCCGCCACCTGCGCCAGGCGGATGACGCGGTTCGTCGCCTCGCCCTCCATGACCGGCGAGCGGCTGACCCCGTGGTAGTAGGGATCGGTGTTGCCGGCCTCGACGTTCTGCGCCGCCACCACGTCGATGGCCAGACCATTCTCCGCGTGCATGAGGATGAGGCCGCCATTCTTCGCCGTCTGCTGCATGGCACGGAAGATGGCGCCGTCATCGGAGAAGAAGACACCCGGGTAGGCGGTGAACAGCTTGAAGTCGGTGACGCCCTCGTCGACGAGCGTGTCCATCTCGGCGAGAGTCGCATCGGTCACGTCGGACATGATCATGTGAAAGCCGTAGTCGATAGAGGCCCTGCCCTCCGCCTTGGCACGCCATGCGTCCAGGCCTGCGCGCAGGCTCTGACCCTTCGACTGCACCGCGAAATCAATGATGGTGGTCGTGCCGCCAAAGGCCGCCGCGCGCGTTCCGGTCTCGAACGTGTCCTTGGCGAAGGTCCCGCCGAAGGGCAGCTCCATGTGAGTGTGGACATCGATCGCACCGGGAATGACCCATTTGCCGGTGGCATCCACCGTCCGGTCAGCCTCGACCTCCAGGTCGGCACCGATGAGCGCGATGCGCTCGCCATCCACCAGGACGTCCGCCGTCGTGGTGGCATCGGCGTTGATGATCGTTCCACCCATGATCAACGTGCGCATCGGTTCCTCCGTTGTAGCCGGCCGGCGAGATCGCCAATCCTAGCGCCACACGCGTACCATCTGCGTCATGACCGCCGACCGTCTCCACTTCACCGGCGACGACGATGCGGATCGGCTGCTTGTCGACCAGCCGATGGCGCTCCTCATCGGCTTCGCGCTTGATCAGCAGGTGCCGGTGCAGAAGGCGTTCTCCGGACCAAAGGTGCTTCTTCAGCGCCTCGGCACGCTCGACGCTCGCAAGCTGGCCTCTCTGGACTTCGCGAAGCTCGAGGCGGCCTCCAAGGGGCCGCCTGCCATCCACCGCTTCCCGGGCGCCATGGCCAGGCGGGTGCACGAGCTGGCTGCGCACATCGCCGAAAAGTACGACGGCGACGCAGCCCGCCTATGGACCGATTCGTCCGACGCGCGCGACCTCAAGAAGCGCATCGCCGCACTCCCCGGTTTCGGCGAGATGAAGGTGGCTTCGTTGACCGCCGTGCTGGCCAAGCAGCTCGGCATCCGACCGACGGGGATCGACGACGAGCTGCCATCGCACCCGACCCTCGGCGACGTTGACTCAGCAGAGGCGCTGGCCGACTATCAGGCCAAGAAGCGCGCCCGCAAAGTGGAGCTGCGCGAAAGCCGGTCCTAGGCGATCGCGCGGTTGCGTTCAGTGCACCTATCTACGAAGCAGACGCCACGAGGCTCGGCAGAGGCGCCGTCCACTCCCAGATGTCGCGCTGAGTGCAACTCGTGGTCGCCGCTCGAGCCGAAATGCACCGATTCCCTCCCACAATCGTAGATGGGTGCGCTCAGTGCAACCCATGGAACCGGACCACGCTGCCCGGCCTCGTGTCCTAATCACTCGTGATCGTGGTTGTGGTCGTGGTCATGCTCATGCTCGTGCTCGTGCTCGTGCATCCACGGCGTGAAGGTGATGCCGATGAGGAGACCCTCGGGACTGAGCAGGCGAGCCGTGGTCTGGCCCCATGGCTCCTCGTGGGCGTCGCGCAGGACACGGTGACCCGCGGCCTTCATCTCCTCGCTCGCGGCGCCTACCGCATCGGCTGACTCGACATCCAGTTCCATCCATGCCTGCGGCGTCGGCAGATCGGATGGCCAGGACGTCGAGCCGAAGGTTGACTCCGCCGCCTGCGAGAGGGGCCACATCGCGAAGGCCCTCACGCCTTCCACGTTGTCATTCGTGAAGTAGCCCGGCGCAGGCTCATCAAAGTCGATGCCGAGCCCGTCCCGCCAGAAGGCGTGGGCCGCGTCGGTCTCGCCGATGATCGGTCCGAAGCCGGCGATGAACGCGATCTTCATTCCGCTTCCTCCATGGCTTGCTTCCTAGCCGACGATCTCGCTGCCATAGGCGTCCAGACAGTCCTCCTCTTCGCCGTTCATCAGGTAGATGTTAATCTGCGTCACGCCGGCTTCGCGCAACTGCGCCAGACGCTCGCGGTGCGCCGAAGCCGGCCCGACGAGGGCAAACTGGTCGGTGATCTCGTCGGACACGAAGCTCGCGTTGTCGCTCCCGACCTCCGCGTGGTGGAGGTAGTTGTAGCCTTCGCGGTTCTCCACGTACTTCCAGAGCGCCTCCGGAAGCTCCTCCTTCGGATACTTGTTGATGAGGTCGACGACGTGGTTGCTGACGAGGGCCGGGAACCAACGGACCCTGTCGCGGGCCATGGCGATGTCATCACTCACGTAGGCAGGCGCGGCGGCCATGACCTCGATGACATCGGGGTCGCGACCGGCCTCAGTCGCCGAGGCGCGGACGAACGACATGCACCAGCGGATGATGTCGGGGTCGGCGAGCTGAAGAATGATCCCGTCCGCGACGCGGCCGGCGGCCGCGAGCGCCATCGGTCCATAGCCGGCGACCCAGATGGGAACGGGCCCGTGGGTCACCCACGGCATCTGGATCTCGGTGCCGTCAAGCGTGATCTTCTCGCCGCCGGTCAGGGAGCGGACGATCCGGCAGCATTCCTCCAGGTACGCGACCGTCGTGGGCTTCTTTCCCATGACGCGTCTGGCTGAGTCTCCGCGACCGATGCCGAGGTCCATTCGGCCGCCGGTGATCTCGTTGAGCGTCGCGAGGGCTGAGGCGGTGACGGTGATATCGCGCGTGGCCGGGTTCGTGACGCAGGTGCCCAGGCGCATGGTCGTCGTCGCTGCGCCCATCAGCGTCAGGAGCGGATAGGGATCACGCCACAGGACGTGCGAGTCGAACATCCAGCCGTAGCCGAAGCCGTTCGCCTCCGCCCGCTTTGCCAGCTCAACGCTGCGGTCGAACCGATGATCCGGCTTGAGCGTGATCCCGAACTTCATGTACGCGTCTCCTCAACCCGGCCTACGAGGACGGGATGCTCGATGCCGATTTCTCACCACATGAGCCTTCTCGGTGACTGACGGTGAGGCATCGCGCCATCTCTCACCTCGTGACTATTACCGCGGCTCCGACAGCCGCAGGGCACCGCACCTCTTACCTCGCGAGAGATAGCGACGAAATAGTCCCGATGCACGACCCTGAGCGATCATAAGGCTCGCGTGGCGAGAATTGACGCTGTGCAGGTCATCCGCGTCCATCGCGCCGTCAGATGTGCGCCGGGCGCACGAAAGGCACGGATGAGGACCGATATGGACGCCGAGGCCGCTGCGCCCACGCTCAGATCACCGATGCACATCGGCCCGGCATGCCCGAACCTTCGCCTAGCGGGCGTGCCATGCGCAGATGGCAAGTGTCCAGGACCTACGGGCGGACGAGGTCGTCGTAGGCGTCCGGTCGGCGGTCGCGGAAGAACTGCCACGTCTGGCGCACCTCGGTGATCTGGTCGAGGTCAAGGTCGCGGACGAGCAGCTCCTCCTCGTGCGCATCACCGACATCGCCGATGAACTGGCCGCGAGGATCCACGAAGTAGGACTGGCCGTAGAAGTCGTCGTCGCCGAGTGGCTCGATGCCGACGCGGTTGATGGTGCCAACGAAATAGCCGTTGGCCAGCGCATGGCTGACCTGCTCGACGCGCCACAGGTATTCGCTCAACCCCCGCGAGGTGGCCGAGGGAATGAACACCAGCTCGGCCCCGTTGAGCCCCAACGCGCGAGCCCCTTCCGGAAAGTGGCGGTCGTAGCAGATGTAGACGCCGACCTTGCCGACCGCGGTGTCGAACACGGGATAGCCCATGTTGCCGGGCCGGAAGTAGTACTTCTCCCAGAAGCCCTTGACGTGCGGGATGTGGGTCTTGCGGTACTTGCCCAGGTAGGAGCCATCGGCGTCGATCACCGCGGCGGTGTTGTAGTAGATGCCGGTGGTCTGGTCGTCCTCCTCGTACATCGGCACGATGAGGACCATCCCGGTCTCCTTGGCCAGGTCCTGCATACGCTCGGTGGTCGGACCGTTCGGGATGTGCTCGGTGTAGCTGAAGTACTGGGGATCCTGGACCTGGCAGAAGTAGGGGCCATAGAAGAGCTCCTGGAAGCACATGACCTGCGCGCCCTGCTCAGCAGCCTCGCGCGCATACTTGATGTGCTTGTCGATCATCGACTCCTTGTCGCCGGTCCACTCCGCCTGGAGCAGCGCCGCGCGGACGATTCGGGCCATGAAGTCCCTCGTATGAGCGTCTGAATGGGAGCCGATACTCTACACCCGCCCTTGCCGCCTTCCGCCGGAGTCTGCTTCCGGCCGCTAGGCTTGCGGCCGTGAATCTCGTCGACATCCTGGTTGTGATCCTGCTGCTCGTCGGCCTCTTGTCCGGTGCGCGTGCCGGCTTTCTGGGGCCGGTGCTCGGC
>JACDBS010000029.1 GCA_013694795.1 Chloroflexota bacterium
GCGGCGGTGATGAGCAGGGCGGTCGTTGCGACCGCGAGCGAGAGCCATGGACGTCGCATCGACCGTCCTCCTTTGGATTGGTTCGGGTTGGGTCGAATCGATGCTGCAGCACCGCCTCTGACGCCCGGCGTCCCATATCAGTTCCGTCCGCACTCGCGTTGCGCTGGCTGCACCCAACTACCACCTTCGGCGGTCGGGGAGCTGGATCACGCCCAGGAGTTGCATCGCGGCGCAACTCCTGGGCGAATCCGGCGGCTACTTCGTAGATGGGTGCGCTGAGCGCAACCGTCATCCGGTCTGGAGGTCGTCCAGCTGGGCCACGGCACGCTTCGGCGCCACCAGCCGGTAGCTCTCCTCGATCCAGCCGACGATCATCTCGACCGGCGCATCGTCCGGCGCCACGGCGGTCACCCAGCCGCCGCGGTCCAGCCCGTATCCGGCCGGCACGACCCACTCGAAGGCCATCGCCTCCTCATGTGAGTCGCGCAGCTTCACGGTGAAGCGGAGGCCGGTATCGGTGTCGAGCACGCCGAAGAAGACGAAGACCTTCTTGCCGACCTTGAAGACCGATTCACCCCATGGATGGTCCTCCCATGCCTCGGGCAGCCCGGTGGCGAAGGCGCGCGCGGCCACGGTGAGCGACTGCATCGGTGCAGGCTAATGGAACATGCGCTGCTGCTTCGCGAGGTCCAGGCGCTCAGGCGGGCCGTCGAGCGCTTCGTCAACGCTCCGCAGCCGCTGGGCGATGACGTTGAGCACGGCCCCTTCCACCTGCAACCGCCCGTCGATGACCAGCAGCGGATGCCGGTGCAGCAGGGCGCGGTGCGCCTGGTAGACCTGCGGCCGCAGGGTCACGTTGATCATCCCCGTCTCATCCTCGAGCGCGATGAACACGAACCCCTTGGCCGTCATCGGGTGCTGGACCGATACCGCCAAGCCGGCCAACCGGATCTGAGACCGATCGCGCAGTACGGCCGCATCGGCCACCGTGATCACCCCGCGCGAAGCCAACCGCTCACGGAAGAGCTCGACGGCGTGGAGGTTCGGGCTGACACCGGTGTCGCGGTAATCGGCGGCGACCATTTCGGCCGGGGTCATCGGTGGCAGGGAGGCGCCCAGCGCGCGCTGGGCGTCATCGGTCAGTCCCAGCGCCGGATGCTCCGGATCCGCGTCGGCCAACGTCGTGCGCAACTGCCAGAGCAGTTCGCGGCGGGGCGCATCGGTCCAGTCGAAGGCGCCGATGCTGATCAGCCGCTCCACCACCTGTTCGCCCAGGCCGGTCCGTGCCACGAAGTCTCTGACTGACCGATAGGGACCGATGGCGCGCTCGCGCTCGAGCGTCTCCCGCGCGCGCTCGTCGATCCCCTTAACCTGGCGCAGGCCCAGGCGGATGGCGTGCGCCCCGTCGAGGAGCCGCGTGTCGTGCTCCCAGGCCGACTCGTTGACGTCGATCGGCTGGACGCTGATGCCGTGGCGCTTCGCGTCGTTGATGACGACCGCGGGGGAGTAGAAGCCCATCGGCTGGTTGTTAAGCACACCGACCGTGTAGTGCGCCGGAAAGTAGTGCTTCAGCCAGGCGGTGTCGTAGCTGATCTTGGCGAAGGCGGCGGCGTGGGCGCGCGCGAAGCCGAACTCGGCGAAGGCGGAGCATTTCTGGAACAGCTCCTCCGCGTCCTGTTCCGTGAGACCGGTTCGCATGGCGCCACCCACGAAGCGGCCGCGCTCGGCCTGCATCTTCGCGTGGCTGCGGTGAGAGCCCATGGCCTTGCGGAAGATATCGGCCTCGACCGCGGTGTAGCCGCACACGTCGATGGCGACCTGCATCACCTGCTCCTGGTAGAGGATCACGCCCAGCGTGTCCTCCAGGATGGGGCGCAGGGAGTCGTGGGCGTAGGTGACGGGCTCCTCGCCGGCCCTTCGTCTGAGATACGGGTGGACGGCGTTTCCCTGCACCGGACCGGGCCGGATGATCGCGACCTGGACCACGAGATCCTCGAAGCGCTCCGGCCGGGCCTTGGGCAGCGACTGCATCTGGGCGCGGCTCTCGATCTGGAACATGCCGACCGTATCGGCCGCCTGGATGCTCTTGTAGACCTCGGGGTCATCATGCGGGAGCGTGTCGAGGTCGATGCGTTTCCCCGTGTCACGCTGGATGCGGTCGAGGGCGTCGCTCACCACGCCCAGGGTTCTGAGGCTCAGCAGGTCGATCTTCACCAGGCCAAGCTGCTCGATGTCCTCCTTGTCGTACTGCGTGACGACTCGGTTGGGCATGGTGGCTCGCTCGATCGGCACGAGGTCGATGAGTGGAGTTCTCGTGACCAGCATTCCCCCGACGTGGATGCCCAGGTGCCGCGGAAAGCCATCGATCTCGGCGCACAGCTGGAGCAGCCACTGCCACCGGTTGCGGGGGGCGCGGTCGGCGCGGTCGGCGTGTTGGTGGCCGCTTTCCTGTCGGATTTGCACCGTGTGACTGTTAGAGGCAGTTCTTCCGGCCGAATCGGCCTGAAGTCGTAGATTTCCCAAGATTTCCGGAGCGATATCGGTCTCAAGGGTCCCCGATTCCGACTCTAAGAGTCTCGTGGTGAATATCTGAGAGGATTCCGAAGCCACCTCCGGCACGACCCGGGGACGCCGCCGCTCCTCGACCAGCATCCCGCTCTCCGGATCGATCCGCACCAGCACCGGCCGCCCGCTCGACGGTCCTGGTGAGCCGTTGTCGCGCGGCGTCGGCAGCTTCAGCTCCCCGCCAGCCAGCTCCCCGGATCGGGCGTAGCGCTTCGTCGTCTCCGACTCGTGCTTCACCGTCGTGACCGATGCGTCGAGCACGCGCGCCCGCTTCGGCGGCGTCCAGCCGCTCTCGCTCGGCCGCGGGTCCAGCGCGGGCCGCGGGCGCGAGTTCCACGAAGAGTCGGACTCGCGCCCAACGAACCCCGGCCCCCGCCCATCCCGGCCAGGCGGGACGGCCGCATCGGCCATATCGATCCCGAGCTCGGTGAAGAGCCATGCGAACGAGCCGTCAAGTGCCAGGTCGCGCGCAACGTCGGTCGCGTCTCGGGTGTCGAGCGCCTTGGCGAGCGCATCAATGCCCTCGGGCGGAAATCCGAGCGTCTTGGCCACCTCACGCACCGCCGAGCGTGCCCGGTAGGTGACGACGGTGCAGACCATGGCGGCGTGATCGGCGCCGTACTTCGTGTAGAGGTACCCGATCACCTCCTCGCGCCGGTTGACGTCGAAGTCGATGTCGATGTCGGGCAGCGCGCGCGCCTCGTTGATGAAGCGCTCGAAGAGGAGCTTGTGCTCGATCGGGTCGACCTTGGTGATGCCCAGGCAGTAGGCCACGATCGAGTCGCCGGCGCTCCCCCGCCCCTGGCCGATGATCCGCCGTGAGCGCGCGAATTCCATCAGGTCCCACACGATGAGGAAGAACTCCGCCAGGTTCGTGCGGTCGATGAGGTCGAGCTCGTGCGTCAGCTGGTTCAGTGCGCGCTTGGTAATCGGCTGGTAACGGCGCAGTAAGCCGTCATGAGCAAGCTGGTACAGATATGAGAACGCGGTCTCCCCCTCCGGCACGTCAAAGCCCGGAAACCGATAACGCTCGAAGCCGAGCTCCAACCGGCAGGCCTCGCCGATGCTGGCGCTGCGCGCCAGGCCCGCCTTCCAGGCGTTACGGCTGCGCTCGTCCGGCAGTTCGTTGCCCATGCGCTCCAGCTCGCGCCCCGTCTTGAGCCGGTACTCGGCGTTCGGCAGGAGCAGCTCGCCGGCCTCGCTGAGCGTCGCGCCATGACGGATGCAGACGAGCACGTCCTGGAGCCGATGACCATCCGGATCGGCGTAATGGACCTCGTTGGTGACGACCGTCGGCAGGCCGGCACCTTCAGCGAGCGTCGCCAGCTGTGCCACCAGCCAGTCGTCGTCGGGGCCGAGGTGATGACTCAGCTCGACGGCGAAGTCGCCGTCGGGAAAGTGCCGTGCCCAGTCGCGGGCCGCGACTCGCGCCGCCTCGCGATCACCGGCCAGCAGGAGCCGCGGCAGCTGGCCGTTGCGGCAGCCGGAAAGGCCGAAGAGGTGGCCGCGCGCTTCGTCGAGGGCGGCCTCCACGTGCCCGCGCTCGAAGACCGGAAACTGCTTCTCGCCCGCCAGGTGGCCGCGGCTGGCCAGGCGAGAAAGGGCGGTATAGCCGTCGACGTCGCGCGCCAGCAGAACGAGGTGGTCGCCCGGGATCGGTCCGGCATGGTGCTCGCCGGGCCAGCCGCGGCTCGCCTTCGCGCCGCGCAGCGGATGGTTGAGCCTGCGGCCGCGACGCGCCAGGCGAAGGTCATCATCGGTGCGCGGAATGGTGAGCTCGAGGCCGATGATCGGACGCACCGGCGAAAGTCCAGCCTCGCGGGCGGCATCGGTCTCCGTCTCGGCGGCCGCCTTCCAGAGGCGGACCGCGGCGTACAGGCCGGCGTGGTCGGTGATGGCCAGCGACGGCACGCCGAGCTGGGCCGCGCGGGCGATCAGCTCTTCGGGGTGCGCGGCACCATCGAGGAAGCTGAAGTTGCTGTGCGCGTGGAGCTCGCAGTAGTCGTCCGCCGTTCCCATCGGACAACCAATGATAGAACGTTTGTTCTAATAAGGGAAGCAGGTTCGATCAGCCGTTTCGCACCGCGCAGTTGGTAGACGACGCGCCACGGAACCCCAGCAGCAGCGCCGGGGCCGCGAGCAGGGCGATGCCCAGGAACCCGAGCGCGGTGTACGAGGCCCCGGCCACGATGACTCCCGACAGCAGGCTCGCAGCCGACGCCGAGCTCCAGATCAGGGTATCGGTGATTCCCTGCACGCGGGTCCGCTCGCCCAGGGCCAGGC
>JACDBS010000067.1 GCA_013694795.1 Chloroflexota bacterium
TTCAACGAACCCGAGACGGCGTCCAGGGAGCCGTTCGACATCAAGGTCATCTACGAGAACGTTCGCTATACGCTCGACACGCTGGACGAGATCCCGGGCATCCCCGGACCGAAGTTCGTCTTCGCCCACCTGCTCATCCCGCACGACCCCTACGTGTTCGACACGGATGGCTCCTTCATGGATGCCCGGCAGGTGGCTGGGCAGGGCATCGTGGACAGTTACCGACGGCAACTTCAGTACGCCAATGCGCGGATGCTCCACCTGGTGGATCGCATCAACGCCACAGCCGGCGAGGACGCGGTGATCATGCTTCAGGCCGATGAGGGTCCGTTCCCGGCCCGCTACCAGGCCGACGCATGGCGCTTCGACTGGCGTGACGCGACCGATGAGGAGCTGGAGGAGAAGTTCGGCATTCTGTTCGCGATGCGCGTGCCGGGAGCCGACCTCGAGGCCGAGGGCCTGCACGACGCCATCACCCCGGTGAACGCGTTCCGGATCATCTTCAACGCCCGGTTTGGGACCGATCTTCCCCTGCTCCCCGACCGCATCTGGGCGCACGAGGACCTCTACCACTTCTACGACTTCTTCGAAATCACCGATCGGCTTCACCGATGAGGTTGAGCTGAGCGCGCGACTGATCCGACGCAAGTCCTTCGACGTGCTCGGTGCTGCTCATCCGGTGGCGCTGGCGATCGCCTGGGTCATCTCCGTCTACGCGACGACCGGCACCCCGGCGTGGGCACTGTGGAGACCGCTCATCATCGTCGGTGCCACCGTGGCGACAGTCCATCTCATCGCCGCGATGCTTTCGCGCCGACCGGCACTCGCTGCCCTCGCCACTTCCGCGGGTGCCATGTTCGCGGCCGGCCTCTGGCAGCTCGGAGTCTTGCTCGCCGTGCCGACGGTGGTCTGGCTTGCGGACATTGCCTTCTCGCGCTGGTCCTTCTGGAGGCCGTGGACCTTCGGCAGCGACGTCGGACGACGAGCGTCGGCCGCCACCGGGGCCGTAAGCCTTGCGTTCCTGGGACTCGCTGTCTGGCAGGCGGCCACCGATGGCGCCTTCTGGGATGTGCCGCGAGTGACCGGCGCGACAGCCGAATCTCAGCCCGGTGCGCCGGACATCTATGTCGTCATGCTGGATGGGTACCCACGCGCGGATGTCCTGAGTTCGCGATTCGGGATCGATAACAGTGCGTTCCTCGGCGAGCTCGAGGCCAGGGGCTTCGACGTCGCAGCCGACAGCCGGTCCAACTACTCGATCACGTGGATGACGCTGGCCTCGGTGTTCCAGATGGAATACCCACAGCAGCTCCCAGAGCTCTCCGGCATCCCGCAGAAAGGTCCTGAGCAGTACCGGGTCTTCGGCCGTCTGGTGAATGATTCCCCCGCACTCGCGGAGCTGAGAAGCTCCGGATACCAGATTGCCAGCAGCCCCTCCGCATTCTCCGAGCTGGACCTCGTGAGCGCCGACCTGGCGTATCCGACGGTCGGTCGTACGTGGTTCGAGACCGAGCTTGTCGCGGAGAGTCCCCTGTCCGACCTCTTTTCCGGGATCGTGCGGGCGTGGGCTAGCACAGAACGCCGATTGGCGGTCGAGGTCGGACTCGACCGCCTCTCGGAAGTCGCCACGCGCCAGGATGCGACCCCCGTCTTCATGTTCAATCACATCTTCAGTCCGCACCCGCCGTTCGTCGACCGCGCGGACGGCTCCATTCGGCCACTCCCTCCGTGCTATCCGAGCTCCTGCCTGCTATTCGAGTCGAATCCCGGGCGCCTCGGGTTTTCGCCGGAGGAGTACGCCGCGGCCCTTGAAGGACAGATCACGCACCTGAATGGACAGCTCCTGGCTGCCATCGATGAAGTGATCCAGGCGCGACCAGATGCGGCGATCATCCTCCTTTCGGATCACGGCACGCGCCATAGCCTCCGTGCCGATGCTGCCGAGGCGACGCGGAATTTCTTCGCGGCACGCACGCCAGAATTCCCAGCCCTGTTCGGCGAGCAGCCGAGCACGGTCAACCTGCTGCCGACGCTGCTGAACGCCTACCTCAAAACTGACTTCCCTCTTCACCCGTTCAAAGCCTGGGTTTCGTACGGCTACCCGTTGCAGCTTGAGGCTCAGTAGGCGGTCGCGAGCACCGCGCGTTCGGCGAGGGCGATCGGCAGGCCGCCCGAGGAAGTGATGCCGTCGTGGAAGGCGCGCAGCGCATCGGTGTCGGATGAGCCGCGCTTCGCGAAGAAGGCCTCGCGAATCCGGACGATCTCAAGGCAGCCCGTCAGGTAGGACGATGCCTGGGTCGGCCAGGCACAGTAGCGCGTGACCTCGGCCTTCGCGGTCGGCTCGGTCAGGCCGGTCTTCGTGGTCATGAAGGTGACCGCCTCGTCCCAGGTCATCTCGCCCATGTGGAGGCTGGTGTCGACCACGATCCGCGCCGCGCGGAAGATGGTGGCCTCGTACTGGTTCATCTCGTGGCGCAGATCGGTGAAGAAGCCCTGCTCGCGCATCATCCGTTCGGCGTAGAGCGCCCAGCCCTCGCTGAAGTACGGCGTGCGGTAGACCTGTCGCAGGCGGGACGGGTTGGCCTTCGACATGACCAGGTGCCAGTGATGACCGGGATAGGCCTCGTGCACGGCGGTGGTCGGGATGCCCGGGTAGGAGTTCGAGGCGAGTCGCTTCTGGATCTCGTCCTCGGAGGCACCGTCCGGCGGGAACGGCACGAAGAAGTGGCCCAGCATCTTGTCGCTGAACGGAGGCGGCTGCATGTAGCTCGCGACCGCCAGCACCGGACGTTGGAACGGCGGCGAGGGCACGACCGCGCACTCCTCGCCGTCGGGGAATGACACCAGCTTCTGTTCGCGCAGGAAGACACGCGCGCGCTCGGTCCAGTCCTCGTAGCCGATGCGCATCTCTTCCGGCGTGCGCGGGTGATCCTCGTTGAGCTCGTCGAGGACCCGCTTCCAGTCGTCCGTGCCCCGCAGCTCGCGGGCGCAGCGGGTCAGTTCCAGCGCCAGCTCGTCATAGGCTCTCTGGCCCTTCTCGCGCAGCTCCCTGGCGCCAAAGCCGAGCAGCTCCTTCTGCCGCAGCAGCGCGGAGTAACGCTCCTCGCCCAGCTGGTAGTCGCCCCTGGCGTCCGGCCGCATCTCCTCGAGGAAGGCGACGTAGCCCTCATAGGCCGATGCCGCCGCCTCCCCGGCGTCGGCCAGCTTCGCGCGTTGCGCGTCCTCATCGGTCTGAGCGGGCAGGATTTCGCGCACGTATCGGGCTCCAGCGCGAGCCTGGTTCGCCGCTCGTTCCAGGAAGATGGCCGGCACCATCTCCGGCCGCAGGTTGCGCCTGCCGTCCTCCAGGTTGCCGGGGATGAGCTTCATGCGCGCGACGGCCGCATCCACCAGCTCGTCCATCGGTCGCAATCGGTGCAGGAAGAGGCTGAAGATGCCGCTCATGCCGGGGTTCAAGTAAGCGTCCGGCTGGCGACGCCAGACCTCGAAGTCGTCCACGATCTGGCGTCCTCGCAGGATGCTGATCACCAGGTCCCGGTCGATCTGTTCGTCGAAGCTGAGACTGCCTTCGGCGACGGCGCGGTATCGCTGGAGCCACTGCGTGTCCGTGGTGCTGCGCCGCTCGAAGGCCGACTCCGAGAGATCGTCGAGCTGCTCGTCGTACTCGGTCAGGCCCAGGCCGCTGGCCCGCACGGGCGAATCGGCGAACTCGGCGTCGAGGAACTCGGTGGTCAGCTCGGCGAAGGACGGCATGGATGACCTCTTGTTCGGCTCGGGGTCGCTCAGTCTAGACCGACGACCCGCTCCACGGGGCTAATGACCAAGGAGCCCGACCTCTGGTGCGAATTTCCCGCACCACGGGCCACTTCGCGGCTGAGCCCCGTGCGTTGCCTCGTTCGTTGGTCGATAGCCCCGCGGTACGGGTCAAGCGCTCCGGGACCGACGATCTCGAGCACCGTGCCCGTCCGGCGCGCGGAAATGGCCATCCGCCGCCCCGGGCAATCACCGGGGCGGTGGAAGAAGTCGACCGAATCGATCCGGATCGGCCGCGACGGCCGATTGGATGGCGTTGAGCGCGGCGCCCTTGCGCAGGTTGTCGCTGCTCACCCAAAGGGCAAAGCCACGATCACGGCCGGGAATGGCACGCAGCCGGCCGACGAGCACGGGGTCGCGGCCCTCGATGTCCAGCGGCATGGGATGACGCTCCGAGCCATCCGCTGGTCGGTATTCCAGGCCGGGTGCGCGGCGGAGAGCGGCCTCCAGCTCCCCGATGGTGGTCTGCCGCTCGGTGCGGATGTGAAGGGCGGCCGAATGTCCGGTGTGCACGGGCACGCGCACGGTGGTCGCCGCGACATCAAGCGAAGGCAGCTCCAGGATCTTTCGCAGTTCGGCGTGGATCTTGTTCTCCTCGCCCGACCAGCCGGCGTCGTCCAGCACGTCGATCTGCGGAACCACCGAATCCGCAATCCGTCCGTGGAATGGCGAATCGGCGGCGCGATCACGATGGGACGTGCCGCGCTCCGCCTCGAAGGCGTCCACGCCCGTGCGGCCGGCGCCGCTCACCGCCTGGTAGCTCGCCAGATCCACGGATTCGAGGCCGGCGAGGTCACGGATCGGCGCCAGGGCAACCACCACGGCGGCGGTGGTGCAGTTCGGGTTGGCGATCAGGTTGCCGCGTCGGTTTCGGGCGGCATGCGCGTTGGCTTCGGGGACCACCAGTGGAACGTCATCGGCAAGTCGGAAGGCGCTCGAGTTGTCGACCACCAATGGCACCGATACACCGGGCCCGGCCATGATCTCGCGGCTCTGCGGACCGTCGACGGCCAGGAACAGCACATCCAGCTCGCGCGCACGTTCATCGGTCAGGACATGCACGGGCACCGATGCGCCGCGGTACTCGACCGTGTTGCCCTCCTCGTGTCCGAAGGCGCGGAGGCACTCGGCCGGCAGGGCGGCATCGGCGAGGATGGAGCAGAAGACGCCGCCGACCATCCCGCGAGCACCTGCGACGCCGACCGTCGGCCAGCTGGAGAGTGCCTCGGTCGAGTTCACATCGGGACGATACCCGAGATCGGCGCCGACGGACACGCTGATCGCTGATGCGCCACTCTCATCGGCACTAATCGGAGGAGACGTCAGATGCGGCGTGCTTGTGCTGATGGGAATGGCAGATGAGCCTCACCGGAGCTGCTGCGCTGCCGCGGCTGGCATTGGAGCTGCGCCGAGGAATAGCGGCACCGCGAGCGCTGCTGGTGTCAGCACAAGGGCCACTCACCGCTTGCCGAACAGGATCGGACGCTCGCCGGCCACCAGGCGCGCGAGGTCGGCGTACACCGCGCCGGCCGTCACGCGTCCGCCGGCGCCGGGACCCCAGATGCGGAAGACACCGGCATCGCGGACGGTGATCTCGAGGACATTCTCGATGCCCGCCGCCCGAGCAAGGGGATCGGCTGGGTCGATCGGCATCGGCGACACGGTCATGGCGTCACTCGTGGCCTCGGCCACCAGGCGGATGGTGTCCCCCGCGGAAACCTCCGTCCCTACGATCCCGGACGTGGCCACCTCGCGCTCGGGTCGCCACTTGCCCCACGCCACCGAGGCGAGGATGGCCAGCTTCTGGGCGGCGTCGCGGCCGTCCACGTCGAAGCTCGGATCGGCCTCCGCGTAGCCGGCCTCCTGGGCCTCGCGCAGTGCTTCACCGTAGCTCCGCCCGGTGCCCATTGCCGACAGGATGTAGGTTGTGGTGGCGTTCACGATGCCGCGCAGGCTCTCGACTGCGCCGGTCGCGGCGAGGTGCGTGACCGTTTCAATCATGGGCGTGCCGCCTCCGACACTGGCGCTTCCGAGGAGCGCCGCCGTACGTCGCTCGGCCAGCTCCGCCAGCTCGGCGCCGTGGTTGGCGAGGAGCGCCTTGTTGGCCGTCACATAGGGCGTGCCACGATCCAGGGCTGACCGCGCCCACTCCCGTGGGCCGTCCAGGCCACCGGCCAGCTCTACCACGACATCGGCGTGGAGGGCCTTCTCCGGAGAGACGATTTCGACGCCCTTCGGCAGGTTCGGCCGGGCCGGATTGCGGACGGCGACGCAGGCTAGGGTCAGCGGCAGCGGGCCATGGAGCACGAGCTCACCCAGCGCAGCACCCACCGTGCCCCAGCCGATGAGCCCCACGCGCAGCCGGTCAGTCATCCGACGATTCTACGGGTGCCATGTCTTCCGTCTGACGATTCGGCCCCTCCGCCTTCGCAGCGATCGGCGCTAGACTGACGCCGATATGGGAGCCACCGAGACCGTCGACCTGTTCCTGGAGCTGATCAACGAGGACCGCCGCGAGAAGGCGGTCGAACTCTTGTCGGAGAACGCCGTGCTGGGCATCAGTGTGCCCGGGTCCGACGAGCGCACCAACCTCCGCGGCCGCGACAAGGTCGGCGGCTGGTTCACTCGCGCCGGCGACGGCTTCCGCATCTTCACGAACGAGAGCCGCAACATGGGCGCCAGCTACATCGCCGATGTAACCGTCATGCGCCCAGGCGTGCCACCGATGAATGTCGAGGCCAATTTCCGCGTGGAGAACGGCGAGATCGTCGCGCTGTTCCTCCAGCCGAACTAGGAACTAGTCGCCCGCGTCGCGGGCCTCCTCGCACGCGTCGATCTGGGACTTGAGGGCGTCCTCGGCCTGCTTCTTGTTCATGCCCGCGATGAGAGCCGGATCGAGAGGGGTGCCGCATTGCTCCTCGTACTCCTCCGCCAGCTTGGCCGCCCAGGGTGGTAGCGCCACCTGGGTGGGTACCGGGGTCGCCGCTTCCGTGGGCACGGCGGTCGGTACGGCGGATTGGGTAGGTTCGGCCGCCGTGAGGTTGGTCAGGGCGCTGATTGCCATGACCATGACCGCGGCGGCCAGCAGCGCCGCCAGGCCCAGCGCCAGGCCGCGGCGCGCGC
>JACDBS010000091.1 GCA_013694795.1 Chloroflexota bacterium
CGCCAGGCCTCCTGGAATGGCGCCCAGTTGCCGACCGCCCAGCGCTCGCGCTCACCGAGGGCGGCAGAACCCGGAAAGAGGCTGGCAGTGTGGCCGTCGGAACCCATCCCCAGCCAGACGAGGTCAAATGCCGGCGGTTCACCAGCGCGGGCATCGAACGCCAGCCGCAGCTCGCTCTCATATGAGAGCGCGGCCGCATCGAGGTCGGGGGCCTCCGCCTGCATGCGATGGACACGGTCGGGGCGAACGCCGGGCACCTGCGAGATGAGCATTCCGTAGGCCACGCCGAAGTTGGAATCGGGGTGGTCCGGGGGGACGGCGCGCTCGTCGCCCCAGAAGAACTCGACGCGACTCCAGTCCACCGCGTCGCGCCGCTGCGGCTCCAGCAGCAGCGGATAGACCTGCTTCGGCGTTCCGCCGCCGGAGAGGGCGACGCGGAAGGTGCCGCGTTGCTCGATCGACTCGCGGGCCGTGGCGACGAAGCGATCGGCGGTTGCGAGCATCACGGCCTCCGCGGTGGGCAGGACCGTGAAACACGTCATGCGGCGGCCTCGCGGGCGGAGGCGAGGAGGATGGCGGCGGCGCGCAGGGCGTCCTCGTAGACCGGGTCCACCACGTCCATGGTGAGCTGTGAGCTGAGCAGCTCCGCCTCACGAGGGCTCTCCATGGCCACGCGGCGCAGCAGGGCGGTCATGCCGTCGCAGTTGGTGGCAACCGTCGCGTCGTCGCGGTCGCGGTCGATGATGAACTCCGACGCGCCGGTCTCGCCCAACGAGCGCAGCCGGACCGAGAGCAGCTCGCCCGGCCGCACCGCGTCGGTCGGCATCGGCTCCAGGAGCAGGTCCACCATCTCGTGCTTGCCCTCCAGACGCAGGCGGAATCCGCCATCCTTCATCGGCTCCAGCGTGCGATGGCGGCGCCACCCCAGGCGCGTCGCGATCCAGCCCGCGTAGAGCAGCGCCTGGGCCATTGGCGCGGCGACGCCCGGCGCCACCTCATCGTCCTCGTCGTGCCGCCGCGACGTGGGCGGTGCCACGGCGTAGCGGACCCGAAGGCGGCTCAGGTTGGGCAGGTAGCGACGGAAGCGGGGGGCGTCGAAGAACTGCGCCGTCAGCTCCTGCCACCACGACAGGCGCTCCCAGCTCAGGTCGCCGACGCCGCTCTTGCGCCGCAGCGTGCCCAGCCGGCGGAGCCCCGAGAGCAGGTGACTGAAGTCGGCCGAGTCGAACAGGACGCGGTCCCCCATCTCGACCAGTTGGTCGAAGACGGGGTCGCCGAACGGTGGATCGCCCGGCCACCAGACGTGCGTCGGCAGATCGTGGATCAGGAGCGGGGCAACCACTCCGGACAGGTGCGCGGCCGCCTCGCCGCGCACGGTCAGCACGACCTCCTCGTAGCAGACCCGGTCGCCGCCGCCGGTGGCGTCATGGCAATGCGTGCTGATCCGCGCGTCGAGAGGGCTGGCATCCGAATCCGGCTCCGGAACGAGCACAATCGCTCGCGACGGATGCCGCACCCCCAATCCCATGAGGGTGTGCACCACGCGATCGGCCGCGGCTCCGTCGACCACGGTCACGATCAGGTTGAGGACCGATGCGCGCGCGTGCGGAAGCCCCTTCTCGAGGATGAGCCGATCACCGCCGTCGTCCAGGCCCACCGGCGCATCCCACAGGGACGCCAGGTGCGCGGCAATGGCACGCACGCTGGTCTCGCGCTCCTCCCACATGGGCGTGGCCAGGCTCTCGTCCGCGCCGAACTGCATGAGCCGCCGATGGACCGCCTGCTCCTCGGTGACGCTCAGCGAGCGGTCGTTCACGGCTTGCGCCAGGCGCGCCCGTCGCGATCGAGGAGCTCGTCGGCGGCGGGCGGTCCCCAACTGCCGGCGCCGTAGAAGTGCAGCGGCCCGCCCTCGCCGGCGGCCCACGCCTCCAGGATCGGGTCGAGAATGGCCCACGCGCGCTCCACCTCGTCGTCACGAGTGAAAAGGCTGGCGTCGCCGGTCATGGCGTCGAGCAGGAGCGTCTCGTACGCGTCGGGCGAGTCGACCGCGAACGAGGATCCGTAGCGGAAGTCCATGTTGACGGTGCGGATCTGGAGCCCCTGACCGGGAACCTTGGCGCCGAAGCGCAGGAGGATCCCCTCGTCCGGCTGCACGCGGATGGCGAGCACGTTCGGGTCGATCTGCGGGACGCCGGCGCGCGAGAAGAGCGCCAGCGGAGCCCGCCGGAACTGGACCGCGATCTCCGTGACGCGGCTGGGCAACGCCTTGCCGGTGCGGATGTAGAACGGGACACCCGCCCAGCGCCACGAATCTATGGCCAGCTTGAGCGCCACGAACGTCTCGGTCTCCGAGGCGGGCGCCACCTCCGGCTCATCGCGATACGACGAGACGCGCGCGCCCTCCACCCAGCCGGAGACATATTGGCCGCGCACGGTATTGGCGGCCACGTCGGCGCGAGCCATCGGCTTCACAGCGCGCAGCACCTTGAGCTTCTCGTCGCGCAGATCCTCGGCGCCGAACTCGATGGGCGGCTCCATGGCGAACATGGCCAACAACTGGAGTCCGTGGTTCTGGACGATGTCGCGCAGGGCGCCGGTGGCGTCGTAGAAGTCGCCGCGGCCCTCGACGCCCACCGTCTCGGCAACCGTGATCTGGACCGAATCGATGTATCGGCGATTCCAGATCGGCTCGAACAGCCCGTTGCCGAATCGGAAGACGGAGAGGTTCTGGACCGTCTCCTTGCCCAGGTAGTGATCGATCCGATAGACCTGGTCCTCGTCGAGGACCTCGGCCATCTCGTGATTCAGGGTTCGTGCGCTGTCGAGGTCATAGCCGAACGGCTTCTCGACAATGACGCGCGTCCAGCCGCGCTTCGAACCTGTCGTGCGCCGATCCCCATTGGCGGCCAGGCCGGCCCGGTCGAGCTGGTTGACGATCTCCGGGTACAGGCTGGGCGGAACGGCGAAATAGAAGAGCCGATTCCCGGCGGTGCCCCGGTCGCGATCGATGCGGTCGAGCCGTTTGGCGAGCTCCACGTAGGCCACCGGGTCATCGAAGTTACCGTGGTGGTACTCGATGCCCCGCGCGAACGATTCCCAGATGGCCGGCTTGACCGGCTTGTTGCGGCTGTGCTCGTTGATCCCGTCGAGCAGGTGCTGGCGGAATACCTCGTCCGTCAGATCGCGGCGAGCGAAGCCGACGACCGTGAATTCGGGCGGCAGGAAGCCACCGAGCAGGGTGTTGTAGAGGGCCGGAGCAAGCTTGCGTTCGGTCAGGTCCCCGGTCGCGCCGCAGATGACCATGGTGCACGGCTCCGCCATGCGCTCCAGGCGCAGCCCCTCGCGCAGCGGGTTGGCCTCCGGCTTGCCGGCCACGACCGGCTGCGCCTGGCGGTCCACGGTCTGCATCGGTGCTACTTGCGCTCCTTGATGGCGTGCCCGCCGAATTCGTTGCGCAGGGCGGCGAGGACGCGATCGGTGTAGGAGTCCGGCTCGCGCCGGCTCCGGAAACGCTGGATGAGGCTCAGCGTGATCACCGGCGCCGGCACATCGTGGTCAATCGCCTCGGCCACGGTCCAGCGGCCTTCGCCCGAATCGGCGACCCAGCCGTGGATGTCGGTGAGGTCGTTGCCCTCCTTCTCGAAGGCGTTGCCCGCCAGCCCGAGCAGCCACGAGCGGATGACCGACCCGTTGTTCCACATGCGCGAGACGGCCGCCAGGTCCACGTCGTACTCGCCGGCGTGCAGGATGTCGAAGCCCTCCCCGTAGGCCTGCATGATCGCGTACTCGATGCCGTTGTGGACCATCTTGGTGTAGTGGCCCGCGCCGGCATCGCCGCAGTAGAGGTAGCCGTTTTCTGGGGCCAGCGTCTTCACCACCGGCTCGAAGCGCTCGAAGACTTCCCGCTTGCCGCCCAGCATGGCGCAGAAGCCGACCTCTAGGCCCCAGACGCCACCGCTGACTCCCATGTCCAGCCATTCAATCCCCTTGGTGGCCAGCTCGGCGGCGTGACGCTTCGAGTCGTGGAAGCGGCTGTTGCCTGCGTCGATGATGACGTCGCCCGGCTCCAGGATGGCCGCGAGCTGCTCGATCATGGCGTCGGTGGCATCGCCCGACGGCACGCTGATCACGACGTGACGCGGGGCGGCCGTCATCTCGACCAGCCGCTCAAGGGGATCCGCCACGCTGACGCGCCCCTCGTTCTCCGGCTCCGCGGCGACCGCGGCGGTGACCGCCTCCGTCCGGTTCCAGGCGACCACGTCGTGGCCACCGCGAGCGGCGCGGCGCGCCATCCCGGCTCCCATCCTCCCCAGCCCGGCGATTGCGACCTGCATGTTGCTCGCTACCTCGTGTATGCGCCGATCATGGCATCCAGCCGGTCCACGCCGGCCTCCGCATCGGCGAAGTGGAGTCGCAGCGCCCGACGGCCGCGGCGCTGAAGCGAGGCGAGGTCGCCCAGCGCCTGCGCCGCGATGAGAGTACCGAACGACTCCTCCCAGCCGGGGATCGGCAGGTCCTTGGACGGGTCGGCGGTGAGCTGGAGGAAGACGCCCGTGTCCGGCCCGCCCTTGTGCAACTGGCCGGTCGAATGGAGAAATCGCGGACCGAAGCCCAGCGTGGTCGCTGCGCCGGTCGCGTCGCGGATGCGGCCGCGGATGGCCTGGAGGCGCTCCTCGATGGGACGGTCCGGCGGCAGGTAGGCCAGGATGCCAAAGTAATCGCGCCCCCCACGCGTCAGCCCCAGCAACTGGTGCATGGCGCCTTCGACGCTCACCGGCGTATCACCCAGGACGGCCGGATCCGCGCTGACCGCGATCCCGGGTTCGCTCACCAGGGGCATGGACGCCGGAAGGGCGCCTGTTGACTGGTAGGCCGTGAGGAGCTCTTTCGTGGCGTCCTTCGACTCCTGCACGTTCGGCTGGTCGAAGGGATCGATGCCCAGCACGATCCCGGCGGCCGCGGTGGCCACCTCCCAGCGCATGAACTCGGCGCCGATGTCGAGCGGGCCGTCCAGCACGATCTCCTCGTTCGCGAGCGCGCTCATGGCCGGATCTGGCTCATCGGCGAATCTCACGAAGAGGAAGTACCGATCGTCGCCGTAGGCGTCGGGGTCGGCGAGCGGTTCGCCCACCACAGGGACGATCCCCTTCCCGGCCTTGCCGGTGCTCTCGGCGACGAGCTGCTCGGCCCAGTCGCCGAACGCCGCCATGCGCGGCGAAGTCAGGATGGTGAGCTTGTCGCGACCGGCCAGCGCCGCCTCGCCGATGGCCGCGCCCAGGCTCAGCCCGGGGTTGGAAGCTGTGTCCGGCGTGCGACACGCCTCAGCCATGAGGAGCGCCCGCTCGAGGAGCGTGCGGACGTCGACGCCGTTGAGTGCCGCGGGGACGAGGCCGAAGACGGTGAGCGCGGAGTAGCGGCCGCCCACGTCGGGCGGTGCCTCCACGATGGCGCGGAACTCCTGCGCGCGGGCAAGCTCGGCCAGCGAGGTGCCCGGATCGGTGATGGCCACGAAGTCGAGCGCCGGCGCGATCTCGCCCATGGCGGCCTGGTACGCGTTCGGCTCGGCCGTCGAGCCGGATTTCGAGCTGACGCAGAACAGCGTGCGCTGCTCCGACGCCCAAGAGCGGAAGCCGCGCACCACGTCAGGATGGGTGGAGTCAAGGATGCGCAACTCCAGGCCATCGGCCGATGCCGCGCCGTTGCCGGCCGGTCCGCCGGCCCAGCCGAAGACGCGGCTGAACAGCTCCGGCGCCAAGCTCGAGCCGCCCATGCCCAGGACGGCCGCGCGCCGATAGCCGTCCTCGCGCACGTCGCGGGCCAGGTGCTCGAGCTCCGCGACACGCGCGGACATCGCCGCCGGCAGGTCCAGCCAGCCGAGCCAGGCCGCAACCTCGTCGGCCGGCTTGCCCGACGCGGCCCACAGCGAGCCATCCTTTGCCCACAGCCGCTCCGCGACGCGATCCGTCGTCCACCCCGCAAGGCGAGACGTGATCGCGTCGTCGAGCTCGGTCATGCCGGGGCGAGCTCCTGGCGCTTTGACTCGATCGTCGCGATCAGCTCGTCGAAGCTCTTCGCGAAGCTCGCGACGCCCTCCGTGATGAGCTCATCGGTGACGCGCTCCATGCT
>JACDBS010000115.1 GCA_013694795.1 Chloroflexota bacterium
CACCCCCACCAAGCAGCGCGTTCTCACCGTCACCGGCGAGCGCGGCATGTACGTGGCCGACTACATCGAGCAGGACCTGGTCTTCTACGCCAATCCGGATGCGGACGGGACGTGGCTGAACCGAGGCGTGACCTCGGTGGCAGAGGGCGAGATGACGCGACGGTCGGTCCGGCGCGAGGAGCCGCTGACCGTCGAGCTGCGCGAGTTCGCGCGGGCCGTGCGCGACGGCGCGCCGCCGCCGGTCGACCCCCACGATGCGATGGTCGCGCTGCTGCTGGCCCGCAAGATGGTGGAGTCGGCGCTGTCGGGCGAGGTGATCGCCGGTGCCGCCCTGGAGGAGGTCCTGTCATGAAGATCGCCGTGGTGGGGCTCGGGCACATCGGCCTGCCGCTGGCGGTCCAGTACGCGTCGCGCGGGCACAACGTCCTCGGGGTCGACGTGGCCCCTGCGATCGTGGAAGCGATCAACCGCGGCGAGTCGCCACACGCCGACGAGCAGACGCTCATCGATCGCGTGCATGGGCTCGTGGCCGACGGACGCCTGCGCGCGACGACCTGGGAGGATCCGGCCGGCGTGCGCGAGGCGGAGGTCATCGTTGTCATCGTGCCGGTGGTCGTGGACGCCGAGCGCCAGATCGACTTCAATCCGATCGATGCCGCGACCCGCGACATCGCGGCCAATCTCGGCCGCGATGCGCTCGTGATCTACGAGACGACCCTGCCGGTCGGCACCACCAGGGATCGTTTTGGACCGATGCTCGCCACCGTCAGTGGGATGGAGCTCGACCGTGACTTCTTCCTGGCGTTCAGTCCCGAGCGCGTGCTCGTGGGCCGGGTCTTCGCCGACCTCCGGCGCTATCCGAAGATCGTGGGCGGCACGAGCGACGAGAGTACGCGCCGCGCGGTCGAGTTCTATCGGTCCGCGCTGGACCCCGGCACCGAGGTGACGCAGGTCGCCAGTGCCGAGACGGCCGAGATGACGAAGCTGGCCGAGACGACCTATCGCGACGTGAACATCGCCTACGCCAATGAGCTGGCCCGCTACGCCGCCCGCCACGGGATCGACATCATGGAGGTCATCGACGCCGCAAACTCGCAGCCGTACAGCCACATTCACCAGCCCGGCGTCGGGGTCGGCGGCCACTGCATCCCGGTCTACCCGCATTTCCTGTTCAACACTGATCCGGAGCTGCGCCTCCCACCGCTGGCGCGAGAGATCAACGAGGGCATGGCGGCCTTCACCGTCGACACCATCGAGGACCGCATCGGCTCCCTGGATGGGCAGTCGGTGCTCGTCCTGGGCGTGGCATACCGCGGCGATGTGAAGGAGGATGCCTTCAGCTCCGCCTTCCGCCTGCGCGACGAGCTGCTGGCGGCCGGGGCGCGCGTCTTCGCCCACGATCCGTACTTCGATGGGGAGCACCTGCGCAACCTGGGCTTCGAGCCCTACGACCTGGGCACGGACGAGCCGATCCGGGTCGCCGTCCTCCAGGCGGCGCATGCCGCCTACCTGGAGCTTGATCCGGCCAGCCTCTCGGGCCTTGAGCTGTTCGTCGACGGGCGCAACGCCGTCGAAAAGGCGCCATATGAGCGTGCCGGCGTGGGATATGTCGGAATCGGTCGCTGAGGCCGCCGACGCCGCGCCGTCGGTCGGGATGGCCGTCGGGCGGGATGTCTGGGTCGTCCTTCCCACCTACAACGAGCGTGAGAACCTTGAGCCGATGGCGACGGCCATCCTGGCCGCGCTGCCGGAGGCATCCCTCCTCATCGTGGACGACGCCTCTCCCGACGGCACCGGCGAGATCGCCGACACCATTGCTGCCCGCGATGGTCGGGTCTCGGTGCTGCATCGGCCCGGCAAGCAGGGGCTGGGCGTGGCCTACCGAGACGGCTTTCGCTGGGTGCTCGAGCGGCCAGAGGCCCGGGCGGTGGTGCAGATGGACGCGGACTTCAGCCACGACCCGGCGGTCCTGCCGCGTCTCCTGGCACCGCTGATGGGCAACGCCGACCTCGTGCTCGGCACCCGCTACATGCTGGGCGGCGACACCGTTGGCTGGCCGTGGTACCGGAAGATGATCAGCCGGGGCGGCACGCTCTTCGCGCGTACGGTGCTGATGTTGCCGTACCGCGACCTGACCGGCGGCTTCAAGGCGTGGCGGCGCGAGCTGATCGACGCCATCCGCCTGCGCGAGACCGCCGGTTCCGGCTACGGCTTCCAGATCGAGACGACCTGGTGGGCGCATCGGCGCGGCGCGACCATCGTGCAGGTGCCCATCGTCTTTCGCGAGCGCGTGGCCGGCACCTCGAAGATGAGCGGCGGGATCGTGCGCGAGGCCATCCTCCTCGTGCTCCGCCTGCGCTGGGGCGCCATCCGCGACGCCGTCCTGCGACCCGGAGCGCGTCAGGGCCGTCTGTAACCCGGTCAAGCGGTGCCCGCCTCGCGGTTGCGCTCAGCGCACCGATCCACGAGGCACAGGGCGAATCGGCCCACTGTAGGTTCAGGAATTGCGATTGGGCGCAACTCCTGAACCATTTGAGGCGCAACTTCGCACTTGGGTGCGCTCAGCGCAACAGTGGGACCAGGAACCGCGCCAGGAGGCAGCTCAGTCGCGTGCGCTCCCCCACGGCATCCGCTAGCATGGCGCCTCGCTCGCCCGGCGGCTGTGATGGCCGCACGCCGAGCCGCTGCATGACCATGAGCCGATGAGCCTTCGATCCCGACCGGTCCTCGACCGCAAGCACCGACCCCGCTGGCAGGATGAGCTGCGCACCCAGCAGCTCACGGTCATCGCCTTCGCCGTCGCGATCGCGCTGGCGCTGGGGATCTTCGGCGCGGCGGCGTGGAACGGCTACTGGGAATCGCATTTCCGGCCGGTCGCCGCCGTCGCCGGCACGACCTACGACCGCGCGGACCTGTCCGAGCGCGAACGGATCATGACCGCCGAGGCGATCTCCGCCATCACCGAGCTCCAGGCCCAGCTGGGCGGGCCGCGCGACGAGCTCATTCAGCAGCAGATCGACAGCATCAGCCAAGGATTCAACAGCCTCACCACGAACGCTGCGCAGTCGCTTGTGGACAGGGCCGTGCTCTCCGCCCAGGTCGACGAGTTCGGCGTTTCGGTCAGCGATGCGGAGCTCGCTGCCGGGCTGGCCGACAGGCTCACCCTGCGGGAGCTGGTGAATGCGAACCTGATCCTGGTCGAGGCCCTTCCGGCCGACGCCGAGCCCGATGACGAGCCGACCGATGCCCAACGAGCCGAGGCCCAGGCGGCGGCACAGGCGACACTCGAGCGCGTGGAAGGCGGCGAGGATTTCGCCACGGTCGCCGCCGAGACCAGCGACGACTTCACCGCGTCCGTGGGTGGTTCCCTCGGCTGGTTCGAAGCCGATGACCCCGCCTACGGCGAATACTTCGACGCCCTTGCCGATGCCGACGAAGGAGACCTGGTCGGGCCGATCGAGACGGAGCGCGGGGCGGCGGTGCTGGAGCTCGTCACGCGACGGGAGGCCACGTCCGAGGGCGGCCTGGGCGAAGTGCTGCGCGCGCAGGGGGTCGACGAGGCGACCTACCGCGACTACGTGCGCGGCGAGCTGCTGGTTGATCAGCTCCACGACCACTTCGAGGACGAGGTGGTGACCGCGACCGCGCCGCAGCAGCGAGTGGCCCAGATCTTCATCGCCGCCCCGGTCTCCGGCACCGTCGTGCCGCAGGAGCGGTCGCGTCACATCCTGGTCCAGCCGGATCCCGAGCTCGAGGACCAGGCGGAGGCGACCGATGAGCAGTGGGACGCGGCGCTCTCCGAGGCAGGCGAGGTGCAGGTGCTGGTGGAAGCCACGGATGCGGACTGGTTCACCATCGCGGAGGAGCACAGCGACGACACCGGCTCCGCCACGCGCGGCGGCGATCTGGGTTGGTACGACCCGGCGAATCCGGGGTTCGTGCCCGAGTTCGCGGCGGCCCTCGCCGAGCTCGGAGTCGGCGAAGTGAGCGATCCGATTCGCACCGACTTCGGCTACCACGTCATCCAGAAGTCCGGCGAGCGCGAGAGCCCGCAGGCCCAGGCGGCCGATCTCGTGGAGCAGCTCCGCGCGGATCCCGATACCTTCGCCGAGGTTGCGACGCGGATGAGCGAGGATCACGAGACGGCGCGCGACGGCGGTGAGCTCGGCTGGGTCGCGCCGTACCAGCTGAGCGCCGCGCTGGAAGAGGCGGTCTTCGGCCTCAGCGAAGTGGGCGAGATCAGCGATCCGATCGACGCGGGGACCGAGGGGATCACCATCTACCAACTGCTCGAGTCGAGCGACGGCGTCGAGATTGAGGACGATCGGCTGGAGCAGATCCGCTCCAGCGGCTTCGACCGCTGGTTGGACGACGAAGTCCGGGCGCCGGTCGAGACCTGGATCGACCCGCAGTTCGCCTCGACCACCGCCTGAGCCGATGACCCCCGACGCATCGCGCGGCGTCGACAAGCTGCTGGCCGCAGCCGGCATCGATGCCGCGGACGGTGTCCAATTGGTGGCAGCCAGCCGGCTGTCATCGGTCCCGTTCGATCCTTCGCTGCCGCTGCTCATCCTGCGCGGCGGTCCGCCGGCCACACCGCCGCTGCCGGGTCGCCATGCCCGCTCCGGGCCGCTCGATGTGCTCGGCTCTCTCTACCCCTTGACGCACGGTCTGACCCGGCTCGGCGACGGCGCGGCGCTGACGCTCGACTCGCTCGATGAGGCCACCCTGCTCGCCGCCGATTGGCTCATCGGGCCGCTGGATGCGGTCGACAACCTGGCCAGCCCGCACGGCATGGCCGCCATCAGCGCCCGGCTGCGCGCGCCCGACGGCTGCCCGTGGGATCGGAAGCAGACCCACCGGACTCTGCGCCCTTACCTCTTGGAGGAGGCCTACGAGACGATCGACGCCATCGAGAACGGGTCGCCGGCCGACCTGGCCGAGGAGCTGGGCGATGTCCTGCTCCAGGTCATTCTCCACGCGCAGTTTGCCGCCGAGGCCGGCGAGTTCGACCTGACCGATGTGTATCGGTCCATTGGCGCCAAGATCGTGAGACGCCATCCGCACGTCTTCGGCGAGGTCGCCGTCGACGGCGTCGCCGCGGTCGCCAGCAACTGGGAGGCGATCAAGGCCGGCGAGCGTGCCACCGGCGGCAAGGAGCACGATGGCGCCTTCGGCAGTGTCGCTCGCGCCCTGCCGGCCCTGGCAGGAAGCCGCGAGATTCAGGAGCGCGCATCCACGCTGGGATGGGACTGGGACGCCATCGCCGGCGTGTGGGAGAAGGTCCACGAGGAGATCACCGAGCTGCGCGGTGCCGGGACGGACGACGAGCGCCTGCACGAACTGGGCGATGTCCTCTTCGCGCTCGTCAACCTGGCGCGCTGGATGAAGCTGGACCCCGAAGAGGCGCTGCGGACCGCAAACCACCGATGGGTGGCGCGCTATCGAAACGTCGAGCGCCTGGCCGCCGAGCGTGGCGTTGATCTCGATGCCCTGACATTGGCCGAGAAGGATCTGCTGTGGGACGAGGCCAAGCGTTCATGAGCCGCGTCGCGATCGTCGTCCATGCCGTCTACCCCGGAGACCCCCGCATCCGCCGCCAGAGCGACGCGCTGCTCGAAGAGGGGCACGAGGTCGACATCATCTGCCTGCGTCAACCCGGAGAGGCATTTGAAGAGGCCGATGGCGCGCTGCGCATCGTGCGCATGCCGCTCAACCGCGGCTTCATCGGCTTTGCCGGGCACATCGCCGAATACGCTGCCTTCAGCGCCATGGTGGCCTGGCGACTGGCACGCGAACATCGCACCCGGAGGTACGACCTGGTCCAGGTGGCGACGGTGCCCGACTTCCTTGTCTTCGCCGCGCTGCCCGAGAAGCTCGGCGGCGTGCCGCTGCTGCTTGACCTGCACGAGGACATGCCGGAATTCTTCCGCGACCGGTTCGCGAGCCCGCTGCTGCGCCCGCTCCTGCCGATGGTGACCGCGGCCACGCGAGCTTCGGCGGCGGTGGCCGACGCGATCATCACCGTGCACGAGCCGTTGCGACTGCTTTCCATCGCCCGTGGCGTGGATCCAGAGCGCATCAGCGTGGTCATGAACAGCGCGGATGGTCGCCTGTTCGACCCGTCGCGGCACGAGCGACGAGGGTTCATGGCGGATGGGACGCTGCGCCTCATCCACCATTCGAACTTCCAGCGCATCTACGGCCTGGACGTGGCGATCGAGGGGCTGGCCCGCATCCGCTCCGACCTGCCGTGGCGCCTGGACGTCTATGGCGACGGCCCGTGGCGGCCCCAGATCGAGGCCGCCGTCGAGCGCACCGGGACCGGCGACCGGGTGACCCTCCACGGCCGCGTGGCAATGGACGATCTGCCGGGGCTGCTGGCCGGCTCCGACATCGGCCTGGTGCCATCGGTGGCCGAGCCGTACATGGCGTACAGCCTCAGCACCAAGCTGCTGGAGTACGCGGCCATGGGCGTCCCGACCATCGCCACTGATCTCGCCACCTTCCGACATCACTTCACCGATGCGGCCCTGTGCTTCGTTCCCGGCGGTGATCGCGATGTGCTGGCTCGCGCGGTCGAGGCGCTCGTCCACGATCCGACCCGAACGGTCGCCATGGGACTCGAGGCCCAGCGCCAGGCCGCCGCCTACGACTGGGAGCACCAGCGGCGGCGCTACCTGGAGATTGTCGACCGCCTGGTTACGGAGGGCGCGGCGGGCTGAGCGGCGTCGGGCTCCGCCTCGCACAGGAGCACGCCGACCCCGAGCAGGAACCAGAACAGGAAGCCGACGCTGTTTGCCTCGAGCAACATGGTGGACAAGGAGCTGACGGCCAGGGCGGCGGTCGCGGCGGCCGCGCCGCCCAGGATGATGCGACGTTTGCCCGTCGTCCCGCGCGCGGCGCTCAGGATGCGAAGGCCGGGCATGACGGCGGCCGCCAGGAACGCGAGGGCGCCCACGATTCCGGTCTCGACCACGAGATGCAGCCAGAAATTATCGACGGTGCGCTGCTGCGGGTCGGTAAGGAGCGCATCGGTCCCGTACTCGGCGTAGATCGGCGTGCCGAAGAGGTCGGCCGCGGCCCCTCCGTAGCGGCCCGGTCCGACGCCCAGAACGGGGTGGTCGGCGATGATGGGCAGCGCATTGATGACGAACAGCGTGCGCAGGTCACGCCCGTCGCCCATGGTGTCCATACGGCCGACGGTCGAGTCGACGAGATTGGGCCGCTTGCCGGACCCGTCGAGGCCGAGGAGCAGGTCACGCGGCATGACGACGGCCGTGGCAAAGGTGAGGGCCAGGATGCCCACGGTCAGCAGCAACGTGCGCCGGTCGAGCACGGCGATGACGATCGTGGCGCCGAGGCCCATTGCCAGCCACGAGCCGCGGGAGAAGGTCAGCCACAGGGCCAGGAGCAGGACGAAGGCGATGCCGATCGCCAGCCAGCGGGCGCGGCCGGACAACGAGGTGCCCGCGAACAGCGCGAAGGGCGCGGCGGCGGCGAGGAACGCGCCGAGGACGTTGGGATCACCAATGAACGACGCCAGCCGATACACCTCTCCGAAGCGACCGGTGACCACCGCCAGCCCCAGGATGTCGGGTGACAGGAGCGCCTGGGCCAGCGCGACCAGCGCCGCCGCCATGGTCACCACCCCGAAGGCGCCGACCGCGAGCATCGCCTGGCGCAGCGAGAAGCCCACGAGCCGCGGCAGGTAGAAAAGCATCGCCGCGTCCAGCGTGAAGACCAGTCCCACGACGGCCACGTCGACCGGCACGGCGTTGACGAGGGCTGAGACGACGGCCAGCGCCGCGAAGGCGACGAGCGCCCAGGTGACCGGGTGCTGCAAGGCAGGCGACACGCGCCCGGTGCGCCAGGCCGCCACGCCCAGGGTCAGGGCGACCACCAGCAGCAGTGCCTCGGACACGAAGTGCGTCGCGTTCCCGAGGTCGGGGGGCAACAGGCCGGCGAAGAGGTAGCGATCCAGGATCGGGGCCAGCACCACGGCAACGATCGCCACCCGCGACCAGCCCAGCCCGCCAAGGATCAGTCCGGAATCGGTTGGGGCGGGTCGCATCGCGCATCGGATGGTAGCGGGTTGCGTTCGGTCATCTGGGCCATCGGTTCCGGCGTACGAGCGGACCATGGGGCCATAGGCGGAAGCGGAGGGCGGCCATAGCATCGGTGACAAATGGGCGATTCGCGCCCCTTCTTCACCCCAGCTGCCCCCGAGGAGCCACCTGTTGCGAGACCGAATCCGAGCCGTCTTCATCGCCGCGATCACCCTGGCGGCGGCCGTCATGGTCGCCGCGCCGGCGCCGGCCAGCGCCGTAGGAGAGAAGGTCGCCATCATCGTCGGCCCGGTCGGTGGTCTCAGCACCTCGTATCGGTCCATGGGGGACCGGGTGGCCACAGCCGCCACCGAAGCGGGGGCAACCGTCGTGAAGGCGTACACCCCGAACGCGACCTGGGCCAACGTCAAGGCCGCCGTCAACGGTGCCAACGTCATCGTGTACCTCGGCCATGGCAACGGCTATCCCAATCCGTATGGCGCCAATGAGCTGACCGATCGGTCCAACGGCTGGGGCCTGAACACGTCGACCACGAACGGCGATGCCGACAGTTGGTCGGCCGGCACGCTCGTCTACTGCGGCGAGAGGGCGCTGTTGGGCACGTTGACCTCGTCCGATGGCGCAGCCCAGCGCAACTACTGCGGCGGCAACGACAACACCGATGGCATCACGCCCGCCCCGGGTTTCACCATGGTCTACGCGCAGGCTCACTACGCGCCCGGATTCGGCGAGCGCTACACGCAATCGACGCCGCTCACCACCCTTGACGAGGCTCAGCAGCGCGTCCGCCACTACTCGTCGCCCATCCTGAGCCTGGGCGGCACGTTCCTTGCCACCGCATACAGCGACGCCCACGAGATCGTGTCGCGCGTCCTCACCGGGAGCGGGACCACCTACGGCGACCTGTTCCGAGCGGGCAGGGGCTACAGCCCGTCCACGCTGTCCGACATGGCGCACCCCGACTCCGCGGCCTCGCGCGTCTGGGTCCAGCAAACCACGATCAGCGCACTGCATTTCGGTGAGCCGGACTACTGGTACGCCTTCGCCGGCGATGCGAACCGCACGCCCGGTGGAGCCATCGGGACGCCAGCACCGCCACCACCAGCACCGCCACCACCAGCACCGAGCGGCCCGGCCATGGAGCGACTGGCCGGCGCCGACCGATTCGCGACCGCCGCCGCCATCAGTGCCGCAAGCTTCACACCCGGCGTCCCCGTCGCCTACCTCGCGACGGGCCTGGACTTCCCCGATGCGCTGGCTGCCGGAGCCGCAGCGTCCCTCAGCGGCGGACCGGTCCTCCTCGTCGCCAGCAGCAGCCTGCCGTCTGCGACGGCGTTGGAGCTGACGCGACTGCGCCCGCAGGCCATCAAGGTCATCGGCGGATCAAGCGTGGTCGCGGACGGCGTGCTCGCGGCCGTGCAGGGCTACGCCACCAGCGGCAGCGTCGAGCGCGTGGCCGGCACGAACCGATTCGCCACAGCGGCCCAGATCAGCGCCACCACCTTCGCGCCGGGCGTCCCGGTCGCGTACATCGCCACCGGCAGGAACTTCCCCGATGCCCTGGCCGGCGTGGCCGCGGCCGGGTCGGTCGGCGGGCCGATTCTCCTCACCCAGCCGGACCGCCTGCCCGCCGAGACATCCGCCGAGCTGAACCGCCTGCGCCCTGGGCGGATCGTCGTCCTGGGCGGCTCGGGCGTCGTCTCGGACGCCGTGCTCGGCGCGCTCGCGGCGCACACCGGCGGCACCGTGACGCGCCTTGCCGGCCCGGACCGCTTCGCGACCGCCGTGGCAGTCTCGACCGGCACGTTTGCCAGCGGCAAGACGGTCTTCGTCGCCACGGGCGTCAACTTCCCGGATGCGCTCGGCGGCGGACCGGTCGCGGGCGGCCTGCCCGGACCGTTGCTGCTGGTGCAGACGAACAGCCTCCCGTCCAGCGTGGCGGCCGAGCTCCAGCGCCTCGACCCGGATCGGATCGTGATCCTCGGGGGTACCGGCGCCGTCTCGTCGGCCGTCGTCAGCCAGATCCAGGCGCTCCTCGGCAGCTGAGGCGGCGCCACGAGGGGCGCATGGGCCAGAGGTACCATTGGGGGGAGCGCTGCGGACCGGTAGCGTGCGGTGCGGTCGAGCCAATTTTCCACGCACCATGGGAAGCACATGCTGACACGCCGACTTCGATTCCTGACGTTGCTCGCGCTGAGTGCCGCATTGCTCGCGGCACCGATCCCGGCCGCGGCCGCCGATCCATCCCTCGGTCCCGCGGTGACACTGCCCGACGGCACCGTCCTGCCGCCCATGCCGGCCGAGCAGGTGGTGCCAAGCGTGCAGTCGGCCATGCTCGCTGAGCACGGCGGGACCCAGGAGCTTGCGGCCCTGGGGACATCGGTCCAGGGCGCCGTCGCAGACGCGGGCGCCACCGTCCAGGCCGCCCCTCTCGTCCAGGCACAGGGCGGCCTCGCGGGCCCCGCTGGCCCCCTGCCCAACGGACTGCGACAGGAGGTCTTCGGATTCCTCCCGTACTGGAAGCTGGACGCCGCCACGCGCGCCAGTCTCCGGCTCGACCTGGTCTCGACCATCGCCTACTTCAGCATCGGCGTGCAGTCGGACGGCAACCTGGCCACTGGCCCCGCCGACACGCCGACCACCGGGTGGAACGGCTGGACCTCGTCCGCCATGACCGAGCTGATGAACGCTGCCCACGCTCGCGGCGTGAAGGTGGTGCCGACCATCACCATGATGGCCTGGAGTGGCGACTACACCGACATGTCGACCCTGCTCAACGATCCAACGTACCGAGCGCGCCTGGTGGACCAGGTGGCTGCCCTCATCCGCGGTCGAGGGGCGGATGGCGTCAACGTCGACTTTGAGCCGGTGCCCTCGGGCCTGCGCTCGCAGTTCACCGGCTTCATCCGCGAGCTCAAGGCCGGCCTGGTGGCTCACGGCGTCGGCTCCTACGTGACCGTCGACACCATGGCCGGGGCCGCGAGCTGGTCGAGCGGCTATGACGTCATTGGCCTCACGGCAGATGGCGCGGCCGATGCGCTGATGGTGATGGCCTACGACTTCAGCTGGTCCGGATCCTCGCGTGCAGGTGGCGTGGCGCCCATCGAAAGTGACTTCATTTACGCCTCCGGCGACGCACTGCGGGCGCATCTGGCATACGTTCCTCCGCAGAAGCTCATCTGGGGCGTGCCGTACTACGGCCGCGCCTGGAATACGGACAGCGACATGCAGAACGCCACGGTCCGCTCACCTGCCCAGTCGGTCGCATTCAGCTACTACTGGTCCGACGACGGCGCGCCGGCCGGCGGCAAGGTCCTGGCCGAACGATTCGGGCGTCGCTGGGATGCGGCTGGCCAGGTACCGTGGTTCGGCTTCTGGGATGCCGGCAGCAACGGGTATCGCCAGGGCTATTACGACGATCCGGCGTCGCTGCGGGCGAAGTACGACATGGTCCTGGCCCATGACCTCGCCGGGATCGGAATCTGGCACCTAGGCATGGATACCGGCGTCAGCGACCTGTGGGATCTCCTCGAGGATCGCTTCGTGAAAGCCCAGGCGCGGCTCGCTGGCGCAGACCGGTACGCCACGGCGGCCGCCGTGAGCGCCTCGACCTTCGCGTCCGGCGTGCCCGTGGCCTACGTCGCCACCGGAGCAAATTTCCCGGATGCACTGGCCGCGGGGCCAGCGGCCGCCCGATCCGGCGGGCCGGTGCTCCTGACCACGCCGACCTCGCTGCCGGACGTGACGGCCGCGGAGCTCGGACGCCTGCGGCCCCAGCGGATCGTGGTCCTGGGCGGTCTCGGCGCCGTGAGCGACGCGGTGCTCGCACGGCTGGCCGGCTACGCGACGAGCGGCCAGGTGACGCGGATCGCCGGCGCCGACCGATACGCAACCGCGGCCGCGACGAGCGCAAGCACCTTCGCGTCGGGTGTGCCGGTGGCGTACGTGGCGACAGGTGCCTCCTTCCCCGATGCTCTTGCCGGCGGCGTGGCTGCCGCCCGAGCCGGCGGGCCAGTGCTCCTCGTCAGCGCGAACAGCGTGCCGAGTGCCACGCGCGCCGAGCTCGCTCGCCTCCGGCCGGTCAGCATCGTGGTCCTGGGCGGGACCGGTGCCGTGAGCGACGCCGTGCTCGCCACGCTGGGCGGGTACGTGACGGGCGGTTCGGTGACACGCATGGCGGGCGCAAATCGCTTCGCCACGGCGGTTGCCATCAGCCAAGCTTCGACCGCCGACGACGCGCCACGCACCGTGTACGTGGCAACGGGCCTGAACTTCGCCGATGGTCTGTCCGGGACCCCCGCCGCGGCCCGAGCGAATGGACCGCTGCTGATTCTGCCGTCCAGCACGCTCACGAACGACATCGCTGCTGAGCTTCGACGCCTGAACCCGCCGCGCGTGGTGATCCTGGGAGGCACGGTTGCCGTGTCGAGCGCGCTGGCGGACGAGATCGCCGCCCTGTGGGACTGACGGTGGCATAGAGGTTGTCGGCTCCGGCGTAGAATCGGCAGCCACATGACCACCACCACGCCACCGATCACCGGCCGACGAAACGACGGCCGCGTCCCCAACCAGTTGCGCGCGGTCAAGATCGTCCCGGACTACCTGAAGTTTGCTGAGGGATCGGTCCTCATCCGCGTCGGCGACACGCGCGTCATCTGCGCCGCGACCATCGAGGATCGCGTGCCGGGCTGGATGCGCGGCAAGGGTCGTGGCTGGGTCACCGCGGAGTACAGCATGCTGCCTCGGGCGGGCACCGAGCGGAGCCAGCGCGAGGCGGCACGCGGCTCGATCGGCGGTCGGACGCACGAGATCCAGCGCCTCATCGGCCGCTCGTTGCGCGGCGTCATCGACATGTCCCGCCTCGGCGAGCGCACCATCACCCTCGACTGCGACGTCATCCAAGCCGACGGCGGCACCCGCACGGCCAGCATCACGGGTGCCTACGTCGCCCTGGCCCGCGCCCTGAACCGCTTCGGAATGGGACAGCTGCTCACCGGCCAGGTCGCCGCGGTCAGCGTGGGGATGGTGAAGGGCAGCCCGTACCTCGACCTCGACTACTCGGAGGACTCGACCGCGGAGGTCGACTTCAACGTGGTCATGACCGATGACGACCGCCTGATCGAGGTCCAGGGCACCGCCGAGCACGGTGCCTTCACGCGGCAGCAGATGGACGGCATGATCGACCTCGCCTCGGCAGGCATCCGCCAGCTCTTCACCATCCAACGCACGGCCATCGAGGCGTCACCCGCCGAGTGAGGCGCCTCCTCCTCGCCACCACCAACCCCGGAAAGCAGCGCGAGTTTCGCCGGTTGCTGGCGCACCTGCCGGCGGGGGTCGTCACGCCCGACGAGCTGGGTCTCGTCCTCGATGTCGAGGAGCCGTACGACACGTACGCCGAGAACGCCAGCGCCAAGGCTGATGCGTACGCCCGCCTCTCGGGGCTACTCACCCTGGCCGATGACTCGGGGCTCGAGGTGGCCGCCCTCGGTGGCGGTCCCGGCGTGCGCACAGGCCGATGGGGCCAGGGTGACGGACGGGATCCGGATCGCATGATCGAGGCGGTGGCCGGCGCCGCCGACAGGGGAGCGCGAATGGTGTGCGTGCTGGCCATCGGTCTCCCGTCCGACGGCGACCATGCCGCACCGCGCATCGAGCTGTTCGAGGG